>JAQUNQ010000131.1 GCA_028717505.1 Candidatus Peribacteraceae bacterium | reverse complement strand
TTCCTGCTGAAGATCGCCTGTTCCAGCTCATTGAGTTCCGGAAGCGTCCCTGCGTGCGTGATGCGCTCCGCGAAAGCCGCCCATGCGTTCTCCTGTGTCATACGGCAGACATAGTACCCTCTCTCTTGTTCGATGCGGAAGCTCTCGTGCATGAGAAAGGCGCAGATCCCGAACGGAGAGCTTCTGTCTTACAGCTTACGTCTTCGTCCTTAGTGCTCCAGCGCCAGTTCCACGAGCACGAAGACCGCATAAATCATGATGGCCACACACCAGGTGAGCAGACCAAAGAGGTGGAAGAGGACGAGGAGGACGGTGCCGAGCCCGAGGAAGATGCCCTGCCGGAGAGCGATGCTCATCATCTTTCCCGTATCCCAGCTGTGGGGGATGAACCGCCAGAGGAGGAGAGCGAGGAGCGCCCCGAGCGTGGAAATGCTCAGGAAGAGGCTCAGGAAGAAAGCGGGGAGGCCCTGCTCAGGAGCCATGAGCGGGCTCACCCGGAAGAGGATGATGACGAGAGACGTGAGGGAGAGGATGGCCGAGAGTGAGAGACCGAAGAGGAGGGAGTTCATTGCGAAGCGGTGAGCGATGAGCGGTTAGCGTTCGGCAACCTTCCGGGAATCGGCCTTGTTTCGGAGGAACTCCCCGAGAGCTTTGAAGTCATCGAAGAGCGATTGTCTCAGATTTCCATTATGCAGGGCGGCGGCCGGGTGATAGATGGGGAAGACGGTCGTCCCATCCGTGAGCTTCTGCGGCTTGCCGTGCGCGGCGGTGATGCTCATGGTCGAGAAGAAGTGGCCGAGCGCATGGCGTCCGAGCGGGACAATCACCTTCGGGCGGATGAGCGCGATCTCGAGCTTCAGCCAGGGCATGCACTGCTCTTTCTCCTCGGGCGTCGGCTCGCGGTTTGCCGGCGGGCGGTACTTCACGACGTTGCTGATGTACACCTCCTCCCGCTTGAGATCGATGCTGCCGAGGAGCTCCTCGAGGAATTTCCCCGCCGGCCCCACGAACGGGCGTCGCAACCGGTCTTCCTGTTCCCCCGGCGCCTCGCCGATGAACATGACCTCCGCATGCGGATTGCCCTCGCCGAGCACGGCATTCGCCGTTTCGTGGAGAGGGCAGCCTTTCCACGTCTTCAGTTTCTCCTGCAGGGCATCGAGCGTGAGCGGCATGGAAACATGGTAGCAACACTCACTCCTCTCTCACAGGTTCTTTCTTCTTAGAAGGAGAGGCACAGAGTTGCGCGAGCCGTCCCCGATACTGCCCGAGGATAGCCGGATGAAACTGCTGTCCCGCTTGGTCCCACGCGACCACGGAATCAGAGAGATCTCGCAGGACTTGGAACAGTGCTTCCGCGGAAGGATCTGCATTCGGTTTTCCTTTCGCCGCATCGACCGCGGTTCCCGTGGGGAGCAGGAGGGTACTGAGCGCCTTGCGGAGTGCCTCGCGAGTGCTTTGGAGCTGTTTCGGTGAAGGAGGAGCTCCTTTGTACTGCTCGACTGCCTCCACTGCCCCGATCGCCGCGATCAGGCGCTGGCATCCCTGCTCGAGGTTCCGGTTCTTTGACGGAGGCATAGAGGAGGAGGGGGGGCGCCCAACCTAGTAGTCCTTCTTCACCTTCTCAATGCGCTCCGCGACCTTTTTCTTCAGGGCAGGGTCCCCCTCCGCCAGAATCTTCACCGCCGCGAGCGCGGCGTTCTTCGGATGGAGGACGGTCATCACCGGTACCTCCGAGGGCATGCGCAGGCTCGAGTGGAGATCCACCTGGTACTCCTCGAGCGACTGGGCGGGCGGGCAAGTGATCACAGGGTGTACGCAGCTGCCCGCCACCACGCCGCCGAGGCCGTTACTCATCCCGACCACGGTGATGACCACCTGCGGCTGCGGGTCCGCATTGAGCTTCTTCACGACGTCCACGACCATCTCCGGCACCTTGTGCGCGGAGGCGACGACCATCTCCGACGGAACGGCAAATTCCTTGAGCGTCGCGGCGATCTTCTCCGCAAATTCCGTATCGCTCTTCGAGCCGAGGAGGAGGGTGACCTTCATATGTTGGGATGAAAGGAGGGTCACCCTGAGCGAAGTCGAAGGGTGACTTTCATGGCTAAAGTATAGGGTGTCTTTTTGTGATTGGAAGGGATTGGTGGAGCTGAGGGGACTCGAACCCCTTGCCTCTTCCATGCCATGGAAGCGCTCTACCAGATGAGCTACAGCCCCGTACCAGTCGCTTCGCTCCGGTACGGGGCAGGCCCCAACCGTTGAGAAGCATAAAATGGCGTGTCATACACCCGAGCCGTACGGGCGAGTGGTGTATGGTGCGCCCGACAGGATTTGAACCTGTGGCCTCAAGGTCCGCAACCTTGCGCTCTATCCGGGCTGAGCTACGGGCGCACGAAAATGATAGGAAGGATCAATTGTAGTAAAAAGACCTGAAAGGGCCGACGAAGCGTAGCATTTGCCTGATCAGGAAAACAATCATTTTCAGCGATTGGTTGTCTTTCCCGGACGCTGGCAC
>JAQUNQ010000130.1 GCA_028717505.1 Candidatus Peribacteraceae bacterium | reverse complement strand
ACCTTCTCCGTCCTCTTTGTGGCGCTCTTCCTCTCCCTCAACTACGAGAGTTGCTGTCAGATCGCGCGCTCCAATCTCTCCCCGGCCGAGCGCATGAACACGGAGATCGCCCTCGAGGAGAATATCGGCGACACGCTGAAGGAAAAGCTCCTCCGCTCCCCCATGCTGGCCACCGCGGGCGTGAGCGAGGGGGATCTCCTGAGTTTCCTCCCTCCTGTCGGTCCGCCGGAGAACCGCCTCATCATCCCCAAGCTGGATCTCAATGTCCCCCTCATCACCCCCTCCTACCAAGCCCTCCTGAACGAGGACTGGGCGCAGGTGGAGACGGACATTCAGGAGGCGCTGCAGATGGGCGTGGTCCACTATCCGGGGACCGCGCGACCCGGGCAGGCCGGGAACTTCTTCGTCACGGGACACAGCTCGTACTACCCGTGGGCAGACGGCAGGTACAAGACGGTCTTCGCGCGGCTCGGCGCGCTGGAGGTGGGCGACGAGTACTGGGTGTACTACGGAGGGGACAAGCACCGCTATGTCGTCACGAACAAGGAGGAGGTGAAGCCGACGAATGTCGACGTGCTCGACCAGCCGGTGGACAGGCGCATCGGGACGCTCATGACCTGCACGCCCGTCGGCACGACCTTACGACGCCTCATCCTCACTGCGGAGGAGATCGACCCGGCCACGGGTGCTCCGCTCGCCGTCGGAGAGCAACCACTCAAGGCGCAGCCGGAATTCAAGATGCAGGCGCTCCCCATCTGAGACGCAGACAGGAAAGGCCACCTCTATTTGCACGAGCGTTCTGCGTTATACTTTTCCCGCACCTGTTCCTTCTGCCGCTGTGGTGAAATGGTAGACACGAGGGACTTAAAATCCCCTGCCCTCACAAGGGGCATGCTGGTTCGAGTCCAGCCGGCGGCACCATTCGACTCGCTCATTCCATTCGCTCGCTCATGGCAAGCCACTCCTTTACGTGTTGAGGCGGCTGGACGAGAAGTTTACCCCGAGCGGAGTCGAGGGGAGTCCAGCCGGCGGCACCACGGAAAACGTGAGAAGTAAGGCTTATGGGAGAATAGCTAAATATTAATTATTATGTTATAATAATAATGAGAACATGTACCTCACAAACACCCTCTTCACGCTCATCGGAAAGAAGGAGCGCCCCGCCTCGCGCGCGCTCTCGACCGGCTGGGTGGCGCTCTTTGTGATGATCCTCGCGGGATCTACGAACCCCGCCTTCGGGAAGCAGCTCACCGGCACTTTCTCTCCGCTCTCGATGCTCCTCCTGAGCGAAGTGCTGATGCTCCTCTTCGCCATGCTCTCCTTCGGCTTCCTGCCGACGTTCCGTCACCTCCTGAAGATCCGCAGGCGCCAGCTGCTCTTCCTCGTCATCGCCGGTTCCATCAACGGCATCATCGCGCCCCTCTGCTGGTTCAGCGGCCTCCATGCAACCTCCGCCGTCAACGCGGAGCTCTTCTCCATGACGGAGATGATTTTCCTCATGCTCCTCAGTGTCTTCGTTCTCCGGCAACCCCTCGGACGCTCCCACGTGTTCGGCGGAACCATCGTCCTCTTCGGAGTCACAACCGTGGCACTGCAGGGATTCACCGACGGTCTCACGCTGGGACGGGGGGATCTCTTCATCATGCTCTCCTGCTTCCTTTTCGCCATGGGCGGAACGATCGTGCGCAAGGAACTCCACCGGCTGGAACCGCAGCTCATCATCCTCGTGCGCTCCGCCATCGCCATCTCCTTCTTTTTCCTGATTTCCCCTTTCCGCGAACGGCCGTTCATCGATGAAGTGCAGCTCTTCCCGCTCGTCCTCCTCCCCATCCTCCTGAGCTACGGATTCGTCTCGCGCTTCCTGCTCGTCTTCAGTTACTACGAAGCCATCGAGCGCCTGCCCGTGGCCACCTTCTCGCTCTTCTCCACCCTCGTTGTCGCGGGGGCGACACTCTTCGCGCATTTCTATCTCGGGGAACCCATTCACTGGTACCAGGCGGCAGGCGGCGGCCTCATCATCTTCGGTGCCTCCCTCGTGCACCTGCAGGGACTCCTACCGAAGGAGGTGCTCCTCCGTCAGTACCTGAAGTCGCACTCCGCGCGGCAATGAGAGGATGAATCACCGATAGACTTGCAGCGCGAGGGAGACCATCTTGGCCACCTCCGCCCGATTCACCGAATCGGTCGGACCGAAGAGTCCTGTGGGATTGCCATCCGGGTCGGTGTAGCCAGAGATGATCTGATCCCCCGCAGCCGTCTCAACGGCGGCGGCAAATTCCGTCGAGCCATCGACATCCCGGAAGACCCCGCCTGCCCGCGGATCGAGAGGGACCGCGAATGCCTGCAGGAGCGTGGACACCACCTCGGCACGCGTGGCGGACCGCTCCACCGGAACGGATCCGTCGCTGAAGACGGCCCACCCCCGGGTCTCCGTGCACGTGATGAACGGGGCAGACCAGCGCCCCTGCGCCGACGCATTCACGAGGGAACCCGTGCAGGCGGTGCTGTCGATTCCCGCGGACTGCACGGCGATCTT
>JAQUNQ010000129.1 GCA_028717505.1 Candidatus Peribacteraceae bacterium | reverse complement strand
ACGGAAATCTGTGCGGGGAATCGTGGAAGACATGGGGAGTGCCCCCCAGAAACGCCTCTCCAAGAAATGTCCCACCGCCTTTCGTGCAAGACGGATTCGAGAAGGTGAAACTCCCCGAGCTTTCAGAAACACAACTCTGCAGGCTGGACTTGGGAGATGTGCGACACTCCGCCACGACCTCCTTCCGAAGGAAGCACGCCTAGGGAAAGCGACAAAGCGAGAGACGGGTAAGTTCATTGAATCGCCATCGCCATCTGGGTACCATGCATCGTGCACCGGACGATTAGCTCAGCTGGTTAGAGCGTGCGGTTCACATCCGCAAGGTCACTGGTTCGAATCCAGTATCGTCCACCATCCGGCTTCGTCCGTCCCTCGCCGCGCTCGGGACGAGACTTCGCCGAGATTGGCCAACGGAAAAGCGAAGCCGAACATCCGTTGTAATGACTCACTCCTTCTTCATCACCATCAAAGCACCACGTTGAACAGATACCCCGTGAAGATGATCCCCACAGAGAGGATCGTCACATACAGAGCGAGGAGCTTCGTCTTCATGACTCTCCGCAGGATGATCATCTCAGGAACGGACAGGGCGGTTATGGCCATCATGAACGCGAGCGCCGTCCCCATGGGAAGACCTTTTTCGATGAGGGACTGGACGATTGGGATGGTGCCTGCGGCATTGGAGTAGAGCGGGACCCCGATCAGCACGGCAATGGGGACCGCGAAAGGATTTCCCCTGCCGGCGATCTGGGCGAGGAGATTCGCCGGCGCATATCCGTGGATGAACGCACCGGCGCCGACCCCGAGGAGCACATAGGGAAAGATATTCCGGAGGAGATTGCGCGTGTAGCGCCCAGCCCGCTCCAGGCGCTCGCGCGTCGAGGGTACCGTGGCAGCCGAAGCAGCGCTGCGCGTCTCGGTGAGAATGAGCAGGTGCTCGAGATGCAACTGCCCCAGGATGAATCCCGTGATCACCGCGAGGAGCACGCCCGATCCTATGTACAGCATCATGGCCTTCCAGCCGAAGAGACCGAGAAGGAGAACCGCGGCCACCTCATTCACCATGGGCGCGGAAACGAGGTAAGAGAACGTCACGCCGAGAGGAACGCCGCTCTCCACGAGCCCGAGGAACAGCGGGATCGCCGAGCAGGAGCAGAATGGCGTCACAACGCCGATGCTTGCGGCGAGGAAGTAACCCACAAGCGGGAACCGGTGAGTGAGGAGTGTTTTGATCCTCTGCGGGGGAAGATAGGAGCGCAGAAATGTCACGATGAAGACGATCACCGTGAGCAGCACAAAGATCTTGACGGTGTCATAGACGAAGAACTGCCATATCTCGCTCCAACGGTCGGCTGAAAGGGCCATGGAGCGATGGTACCTCAGGCACTCGCGCGAGCACCACCAAGAAAAAGTCTCACGCCCCGAACACGCGCAGAACGACGACACCGCCGAGGACCATGCTGATCCCGACAAGCTCGATAGGATGCACCTTCTCCCGGAAGAAGAAAATGCCCACCCCCACGACGAACAGAATGGAGAAAGCCGACCAGAGAACATTCACCACACTCATCCCCTCGTAGGAAAATGACTTCACGAGAAGCAGGGTCACCCCCACGTAAAAGAGAAGACCGAGGAAGTAGTACAGGAGATTGGCATTCACGGAGTACTCCTTGAGGAAACTCATCGCGATGGTTTCGGAGATGAGGATGCCGATCACCAGGAGATAAAGCATTTTGTTTTTGGGAATGAAACTGAGGTGCTTCAGACTCAGAGTGCTGGAGAATCTCATGGGGAGAGTGGTGAATCTGTCACTTTTGATATTATACAATAATTTCAATAATATTTCAATTGTCCCCTTCACCCGGAAAGCGCGCCATTATCTCTTCGAAGAAAATTCCACATCCTGCGCGAGCCGGCTCTCCTCTGGGAGCATCTGCCCCTGATACTTGCTCCCCGGCTTCAGCGCGTAGGGCGTCTCCGCCGGACTCGTCATCGTCTCGAACGCGAGCTGGCACACGCGCATGCCCGGATAGAGCGCGACGGGGAGGCGGTTAATGTTGCTGATCTCCAGCGTGATGGTGCCGGAGAAGCCGGGGTCCACGAACCCCGCCGTGGAGTGGATGATGATCCCGAGACGCCCAAGCGAGCTCCGGCCCTCCACGCGGACCACGAGATCGTCAGGCACGGTGATCTTCTCGCGCGTCGCGCCGAGCACGAATTCCCCCGGCTGCACAATGAAGGGATCGCCATCGGCGATGGTGATGGTGCGCGTGTTGCCAATGAAGGACTCCGGCTTCTTGGGATCCAGCACGGAAAACTTGCTGTGTTCGTAGAGCTTGAAGATATTCCCGAGGTGCAGATCCATCGAGGAGGCATGGATGTGCAGGAGGGCGAGCTCTTGCTCCGGCTCGATCTTCACGCGACCGGAGGAGATGGCCTTCCGAATATCTCGATCGGAGAGAATCATGGGAGGCAAGACTACCACATATTTCGATCGAAAAACGACGAGTTTTCCACGGAAGCTCTCGGCGAAATCAGTACAATGACAACAGATGA
>JAQUNQ010000128.1 GCA_028717505.1 Candidatus Peribacteraceae bacterium | reverse complement strand
CTGCGCTCAGGGTGGCTCGATGAGTGTGGCTGAGAGATTGAAGGTTAAAGATCGTAGTACTCGCGATACCACGCCACAAACTTTGGCACTCCCTCGCGGATCATGGTCTTGGGCTCGTAGCCGAGCATCTTCCGCGCCCGTGAGATATCGGCGTCCGTCGTGACCACGTCGCCCGGCTGCATGGGCATGAAATTTTTCTTCGCCTCTCTGCCGCAGGCCGCTTCCACCATTTTGATGTAGTCCATCAGCTCCTCCCTGCGACCGCAGCCGAGATTGAAGACTTCTTCGGGATAGTTCTTGTCGATGGAGGCGACGATGCCCGCAACGATGTCGTCGACATAGGTGAAGTCGCGTTGCATCTTGCCATGGCCGAACACGTTGATCGGCCGGCCATGGAGGATGGCGTCTGTGAAGAGGAAGAGCGCCATGTCGGGGCGGCCCCACGGCCCGTATACCGTGAAGAAGCGGAGCCCCGTCACGGGGAGGCCGTAGAGGTGGTGATAGGTGTGCGCCATGAGTTCGTTATCCTTCTTATTCATGCCGTAGAGCGAGAGCTGGTCATCCGTGCGGTCGCTCTCCTTGAAGGGTATCTCCGTATTGCCGCCGTAGACGGAGCTCGAGGAGGCGTAGATGAGGCCGGGGACCTGCTGTTTCTGTGCCTCGTCGAGGACCTCGAAGAATCCCTGGATATTCGTCGCGATGTACTCCTCCGGATGCTCGAAGGAATAGCGCACCCCGGCGAGCGCCGCGAGGTGGCAGATGCGGTCCACACCCTTCATGGCCTTCGCCACCGTCTTGCGGTCGAGGATGCTGCCGCGGATCAGCGTAAAATTCTCCTCCTTCTTCAGCTGCGCATTGCGGTCTTCCTTGAGCTGGGGGTCGTAGTATGGACTGAAATTGTCGAGACCGACAACTTCGTCCCCCCGCGCGAGCAGTGCCTTGGCGGTGTGGAACCCGATGAAGCCGGCGGAACCAGTGAGGAGGATTCTCATTTCACTCCGATGCCGAAGTAGAGGAGGCCAGCGGCGCGCACTTCCTCGGGATCATACACGTTCCTTCCGTCGAAGAGGGAGCGGCCACGCATGGCGGCCTTGAGTTCCTTCAAGTCAATGCCACGGAAGACATCCCATTCCGTGAGGAGGATCACGGCATCCGCCTCTTTCGCTGCCTCCAGCGCGGTGCTCATGTACTCCACCCCTTTGGGAAAAGCCTTCTTCGCATTGTCCATCGCCACAGGGTCGAAGGCGCGCACGATATGGCCGGTCTTCACGAGCATGGGGAGGAGATCCCTGCTCGGCGCGTCACGCAGGTCGTCCGTGTTCGGCTTGAAAGCGAGGCCCCATACGCCGATTGTGGCCTTCTCAGGGAGGGTGTTCACCAAAGTCTGAAAGAACCGCTCACGCTGGCGGTCATTCACATCGTGCGTCGCCTTCACGATCGGCATCGGCACGTTCAATTTCTTCCCGATGGCCATGAGGGCCTTCACGTCCTTCGGGAAACAGCTCCCGCCGTAGCCGATGCCGGCATGGAGGAACCGCGAACCGATGCGCTCGTCGAGTCCCATGCCCTTCGCCACGTCGCGGATACTCCCGCCCGTCACCTCGCAGAGCTCCGTGAGCATGTTGATGAAGGAGATCTTTGTCGCGAGGAAGGAATTGGACGCGTACTTCACGATCTCCGCGCTCTCGCGGCTCATGAAGACGAGGGGCTTCTCGGTGCGCACGAGCGGGGCGTAGAGCTCCTCCATCACTTTTTGTGCGTGCTCATCGCCATTGACTCCCACGACGATGCGATCGGGATGCAGCGTGTCCTGCACAGCCGTCCCCTCGCGGAGGAATTCAGGATTCGAGATGACGGGAATGGAGAAGCGCAGGCCGCGCTTCTCCAGGATGGATGTGATGTGCTTCTCACATTCCTTACCGGTGCCGACGGGTACCGTTGACTTGTTCACGAAGATGAGATCATGGTCGATGTTTTCCGCCACGCTGTCGCACACGGCGAAGACAGCGCGCAGATCGGCGGTGTAGTCCTTGTTTGGTGGAGTGGCGACCGCGCAGAAGAGCACGGCACACTCGGGCAGAGCCTCCGTGATCTCCGTGGTGAAGGAGAGGCGTCCACTCTCCGTATTGCGCACGAGGAGCTCCTCGAGCCCCGGCTCGAAGATCGTACTCTGGCCGGACTTCAGCCTCTTCACCTTCGCTTCGTCGATGTCCACGCCGATGACCTCATGCCCGAGCTCCGCGAAGCAGGCGGCAGAGACGAGTCCCACATAGCCGGTACCGATGATCGCGATTTTCACGTGGCGGCAGTGTAGCGGGTGTTTGCGTTACTGTCAGTGAAAAGAGTGCGGATTGGCTTTAAGCCGTAAGCCTTACGCTATAAGCTTTTTGTGCCTTGAACTTCATTGCACGATGCGTGCGTTTCGCTTAAGGCTTAAAGCTTAAGGCTTATGTCTCATCACATTCTCGTCACCGGCTCCATCGCGTACGATCTCCTCCTTGCGAGCGATGGTTCCTTCGCCGATGCCATCGGGAAGGAAGCCCTCGAGCATCTCTCCGTCTCCTTCGTCACGCCGCATTTCAAGCGCCACCATGGGGGGA
>JAQUNQ010000127.1 GCA_028717505.1 Candidatus Peribacteraceae bacterium | reverse complement strand
CACCCGCCGATCTGCGCAAAGTCGGCCCCCGCTTCGATCTCGCTATCGCGCTGGGACTCCTGATCAGTAACCGCTGCATCTCCCTGAAGAAAGAACTCCTGAACACCATGGCCTTCCTCGGCGAGCTCGCGTTCGACGGCACCCTGCGGCACGTCTCGGGCGTGCTGCCCGCGGCCATCGCCTGCCGCCGGCAGGGCATCAAAACGCTCGTGGTCCCCGCAGTGAATGCGCCGGAGGCGGCGCTGATCCCCGGTCTCGACGTCATCGGAGCGGACAGCCTGAAGGATCTCCTCGCGATCCTTCGGGGAGAGAAAACCCCCCGACGCATTGAACCGTCACCGCAGGAGCGGGACGCAGAGGAAGCGGGAGAGGAAACCATCGACTTCCAGGACATCCGCGGCCAGGAGCAGGCAAAGCGCGCGATGGAAATCGCGGCCGCTGGCGGGCACAACGTCCTCCTCTGCGGGGCGCCCGGCTCGGGCAAGACGCTCCTCGCCCGGGCGTTCCGCGGCATCCTGCCGCCGCTCTCGCAGGAGGAATCCATCGAAGTCACGCAGATCTACTCCGTCGCCAATCTCCTGCCGGAGGCGACGCCGCTCCTCACCGCGCGGCCGTTCCGCGTCGTCCATCACACGGCGAGCGGCGTCTCCATCGTGGGCGGCGGGCAGATCCCGGGGCCGGGAGAGATCAGCCTGGCGCATCGCGGCGTGCTCTTCCTGGATGAGCTCGCGGAGTTCCCCGCGCAGGTGCTGGAGGTGCTGCGGCAGCCCCTCGAGGACCGGCGCATCACCATCACGCGGGCGCAGGGGAGCGTGACGTTCCCCGCGGACTTCATCATGGTGGCGGCAATGAACCCGCCGGAGTTCAGCGCGGGCGGCGGCCAGAAGATCAAGAGCCGCATCAGCGCGCCGCTCCTCGACCGCATTGACCTGAAGATCGACGTGAAGCCCGTCCCCATCGAGGATCTGGGGAAGAAGGCGGCGCAGAGCGGCCATTCCTCGGGCGAGATCCGCGAACGCGTGAGCCGGGCAAGGCGCCTGCAGCGCGAGCGGTTCTCCGGCCTTCCGATCCGGACCAACAAGGAGATGAGCGTGAAGCACATTGACGCGCTCTGCCCGCTGGACGTCGCATGCGAGAAACTGCTCAGGCAGGCAGTCGAGCGCCTGAGCCTCACCGCCCGCAGCTACCACCGCACCATCAAGGTCGCCCGCACCATCGCGGACCTCGAAGGTGATGCGCATATCGCAGCACCCTACATCGCCGAGGCGCTGCAGTACCGGCAAGGGAGCGTAGTGTGAAGAAAAAAGACGGCTTGGGACCGTTGACAGGAAACGCTTAAGCGGCTACAAAACACGCTCTTTTCCCCATTCCATGCCCCTCAAGATCTCCGCTCAGCACGTACCCCACTATACAGTGGAAAAGGCGCTCCGCGATGCTGCCTGTATCGCGGATGTTGCCATTGGCCGCCTTGCGAATGACAGAACGCGCCGTTCCTCTAACGGTAGCACGCGCTTTGAGCATCTCGATCACGTTCTTGAGCAGACCTGGGATCCGAGTACTCCCCATGCAAAGAGGCTCCGTGGAAAACTGGTGCGATGGCTCCGGTGCCTTTCCGAGATGACCAGCGAGCAAAGGGCCGGCGCGCGTCTCACCATGGTCAACGGTTCGAAGGGAATGCTCTGGCTCTCATTAGATGATCCCGAGAAGGAGAATGAGGCAGGACATCTCGTGCACGAGATCGAGAGCATGGCGTTGGCAATCCGGGCGCGCATGCGCACGATCAATGCCCAGGGAATGGAAGAGGGTGCCGATCCCTCGGACATTGAACCGACCTTCGACGATCTCCTGGAAGCCCTCCAAACATTCTCCCGCGAGGATTTGGAGAATCTCCCGCCGGATCTCGCGGAAATCAAGGCAGAAGGACACGCTGGTTAAAAAGAGCTACCATGGAGCCATGCACTTCGCCGACGCCCTCACCCGCGCCGCCAGGGAGAAATCCCCGGTGTGCGTGGGACTGGATCCGCAACTCAAGAAGCTCCCCACGTCCCTCCCCAGGACCCCGGAGGGGGTGAAGGCCTTCTGCGAAGGGATCATTGACGCGACCGCGGACATCGCCGCGTGCATCAAACCGCAGATGGCGTTCTTCGAGGTGCTGGGCTGGCAGGGGATGAAGGTGTTCTTCGATGTCTGCGCGTACGCCAAATCCAAAGACCTGCTCGTCATCGCGGACGGCAAGCGCAACGACATCGGCTCCACGTGCGAGGCATACGCCGATGCCTACCTTTCCGCCGACTCGCCCATAGACGCGCTGACGGTCTCGACGTACCTCGGCTCGGACGGTATCAAGCCGTTCATCGAGCGGGGGATGAAGAACGACAAGGGGCTCTTCATCCTCGTGAAGACGAGCAATCCCAGCTCCGGCGAGATCCAGGATCTGCCGAATGGGGATGAAGTCGTGCATGAGCACGTGGCACAGCTCGTCGAGAGCTGGGGCACGCAATGCCTTGGAAAGGAAACGAGCCTCTCCTGCGTCGGCGCCGTCGTCGGCGCGACGTACCCGGAGGAGCTCAAGTACCTGCGCACGCTCATGCCGCATGCGATCATCCTCATCCCCGGCTACGGGGCACAGGGGGGCACGGCCGCGGACGTGGCGCACGGATTCGTGGGG
>JAQUNQ010000126.1 GCA_028717505.1 Candidatus Peribacteraceae bacterium | reverse complement strand
CGTCCATGCTTCTCCCCCGCAAGCTCATCTCCGAGAACGTCAATCCCATGGATTGGGGCGAATTCGGCAAGGCCGTGGACATGCTCATCCGAAGATCGAGAAATATGCCAAGGAGAAGGGGGTGACGTTCGACCTCGTGGCCCCCATCCTGCGCAGCGGCGGCATCCCGGGCGCGATGATCGCCATCCACTTCAACATCGTGGCGATGCTGCCGATCCAGCTCAAGCGCCTGGCCGGTTCCATGGAGCCCGTGGAAGTCATCGTGACCAAGCTCAACTGGGGCGTGCCCAAAGACCCGGTGATCCTCGTCTGCGAGAACAACACCGGCCACGGCACCACGGCGCGCAAGGCCATGCGGCTGATCCGCAAGAAGTATCCCACGGCCAAGCTGTACTACGCGACGGTCACCAAGGCGTACGGCGGGCCGGACAAGCTGGACGGAGTGGAGGAGTACTTCTACGGCGCGCTCACCGATGAGCTCTTCGTCGCGAACGCCGAGGAAATGCGCCGGAAGCACATCCGCCCCAACACCGTCCTCTTCCCGTGGGAGATCCTGGAAGAGGAGGTGAGCGAGGCGAACAAGCTCAACGGGGTGGCGTGAGGCGGCGAGGGGCCGTATCCGTGGTGGGCTTTGAAAGAGGAGTGGATGAAGTGAGAGGGTGAATGGAAATATATTTAAAAAGTGCTATAATAATGTTTGATGACCGAACCCGAAGCTTTCGATCCCACTCGACGCGCTGAACACGCGAGCAATCTCGTCTTCTCTCGTCTATCTGAGGGGCAGGCAGGATCTCCGTTGCTCAACAAGATCAAAGAATTGCGAGAGGAACCTGTTTCGTCAGAGACAGTGTTCCGCACCCCCAGCTTTGAAGACTTGGATGGGTTTCTCGATGAGGTATTGCGCCGTGACTGTTTGCCCATACGAAGACAATCAGTGCGCGAAAATATTGAACAAACGTTGTGCCTCACTGACCGGCAAACTCATCAATGGTTAATATTGACGCGGGCGCAAGTGCAAGAAGTCGCTCGTATTCTTACCGAGAGTGATGTTCCGCTGCAGGCTGAGGAATCCAGAGATTCAACTCCAGAGCTGCTTGCACGGGGCAACCTTATAAGAATTTTGCCATTACGATTCATCATGAATGAGCCGTCGGAGAGAGAAATGTGGGTGAATGTGCCGAAACTCAAGATATCCGTACAAAGCGAATCTGGTGCGACGACAGGTCGAGTGAAATTCGATGATCCTGCACAGCTCCGATATCTCGTCGGAAGCCGCTTCACTGTCCGTAATGCGGACGGAAACAAGCTCGCCGAAGCGCGGCTACTGTCTGATGGCGTTCTGGCATTTGGAATCATCCCGGCAAAACCGGACGAGGAGCTCTTCCTGCAAATCGAAGCATACGTATGAGCTCTGCCGGCAGGAGTGGATGAAGAAGAAATGATCTGGAGAGATCAGAGGCGTTCGGAAACCCCTTCAAGCGGGAGCTTTCTTGATGCATAATTGAAAAGACCTTTCCCATGCCACGGCCCGCCTTCGCATCTCTCCCGCGAATGCGGGATCGGAGCTCCGGCGGGCGGGTCACTCTGCGGTTACATATTCTCGTTCCTTTTCTGTCGCAGTTCTTGCCACGGTAGCTCAGTTGGTAGAGCACGGGACTCATAAGCCCGGGGTCGCCAGTTCAATCCTGGCCCGTGGCACCACGTATAACTGCGCGCGATCACGTGGCGCCGCCCCATATAGACAATAATATTTTTTTGTATTATAATATCTATAACACACATGGCTATCCTCGGACACGCCCTCCTGTTCCTCCTCTCGGCCAGCGTCATCTGGCTGCTGTCCGGCATCCTGATTGACGCTACCGATGCCGTGGCGAAGCGGTACAACAAATCGGGTTTCGCCGTGGCGTTCTTCGTGCTCGGTTTCCTCACGTCCGTGGGGGAGATCTCCGTTGCCGTCAGCTCCACCATGGAGGGCGTGCCGCAGGTGTCGGCGGGGAACCTCCTTGGGGCGTCCCTCGTGATCCTCCTCCTCATCATCCCCGTCCTCGCCATTCTCGGCGGGGGCATCCCGATGACGAAGGCGCTCCTCCCCTCGAACACAGCCCTCCTGCTCTTCATCGTGCTCCTGCCGTCCATTCTCGCGCTCGACGGGAATGTGACGAGGGCGGAGGGCTTCATCATGCTCCTCCTCTTCGCCTCGCTCATCTTCCGCATGCAAAAGCGGGAACCTGCGGAAGAGATTGCCGCCGAGGCGTTGCAGGACACGGAACGGCAGCTCCTCCACACGCGACACGCGACATACATTGACCTTGGCAAGATTGTTGGTGGTGCGCTCATCATCTTCCTGGCGGGAAACATCCTCGTGGACGAGTCGGTCTACTTCGCCAAAGCCTTCCATATCCCGTACTCCTTCATCGGTCTGCTCCTGCTCTCCCTCGGCACGAACGTGCCGGAGATCGTCATTGCCGTGCGCTGCGTGCTGGGGAGGCACAAGGACATCGCCTTCGGCGATTACATGGGTTCCGCTGCCGCCAACACCCTCCTGTTCGGACTCCTGCCGCTCACAAACGGGGCGTTCCATATTACCGTGAGCGAGATGGCGGTGACGTTCTCCGTGTTCACCGTTGGGATGATCCTCTTCTTCATCTTCTCGCGGACAAAGGAAACGCTCTCCCGCAGGGAGGGGGCGATCCTCTTCTCCCTCTACCTCCTCTTCATGGCGATGCAG
>JAQUNQ010000125.1 GCA_028717505.1 Candidatus Peribacteraceae bacterium | reverse complement strand
AGAAGATCGAGGAGGACCTGCTCAAGACGAATGCCGAGACGGAGTGGGTCCCCGCGCACATCCGCGACGGGAGATTCGGGAAGTGGCTCGAGGGTGCGCGCGACTGGGCCATCAGCCGGAACCGCTACTGGGGGACCCCTCTCCCCATCTGGCGATGCAGGGAGACGGGCGACATTACGGTGATCACAAGCCGCGACGAGCTCATGGCGCAGAAGAAGATCCGCTTCACGAAAGTCACGGCCCTGCGGCATGGCGAGAGCGAGGGGAACCTCGTGCCGATCTACCAGGGCAAAGAACCGGGGACCAATCTGACGGCCAAAGGGAAGGAGCAGGCGAAGCTGGCTGCCGACTCTTTCGGAAGCGAGGAAATCGCGGCCATCTACTGTTCCCCGCTCGCCCGGACGCGGCAGACCGCGGAGATCATCGCGAAGGCAACGGGTGCGCCGGTCATAGTGGACCCGCGGCTCTGCGAGGTACAGTTCGGGGAATATGAGGGGAAGACGGTGGACTTCAGCGATCTCACGTTCATCAAAGCGCGCCGCGCCCACAAGCTGGAGACGGGGGCGCCCGAGAGCATCTACCACTTCCCCGGCATGGAGACGTGGAAGGGGGTCGCGGAACGCATCGATTCCTTCCTCCGTGAAGTCCTGCCTCTCCACCGCGGCGGACACATCGTCCTCGTGACACACGCCGACCCCATCCAGAACATCCGCCACTTCTTCGGACGGGAGGACCCCGTGAAGCTGAGCCATCAGCCCTATCCCCTCTACGCCACCCCCTACTCGTTCTTCTGGGACCACGAGACGGAGGCGGAGCTCGATCTCCACAAGCAGAGCGTGGACGAGATCACGTGGCCGGCGGGAACGGACAAGGAGGATATCCGGCTCACCGTCGTCCGCCACGGCCAGACGGACTACAACGCGCAGGACCTCGCGAACGGCGGCAACATCGACACCGAGCTCAACGAGACGGGGCGGGGACAGGTGCGCGCCCTCGCAAAGAAGCTCGCGAAGAGAAAATTCGATGTCATCATCTCCTCCGATCTCAAACGTGCCACCGAGACGGCGCAGATTCTCTCAGAAGCTTTGAAGGTCCCACACGTGGCACAGTGGAAGGAATTGCGGGAGCGGGATACCGGTGACTGGACCGGCCAGCCCAATGCCAAGTTCGAGGGTCTCCCCACCCCGCTCGGTCCTTCCGAATGTCTGGCAATCTTCACTGGCACGCCGCCGCACGGCGAGAGCCTGCAGACCTTCCTCAGCCGGATGGAGGGAGCCGTCGAGCGCATCCGGCGCGAGTTCCCGGGTAAGCGCGTCCTCGTGGCCTCCCACTACGGCACAGTGGTGGTATTCAAGGCAATCCTCGAGAACCTGACCTTCGCCGAGATGAAGCGCATCGCCCCCGAGCAGGCCGACCCGCACGAGCTCGCGCTCTCCGCCCCCCTGCGCCGCATCCCGGAAGTGCTCGACTGCTGGTTCGAAAGCGGCTCCATGCCGTACGCGCAGAGCCACTACCCGTTCGATTTCCGTAACCGCACGCAGAAGCTGCCCTCCGGCTTCCCCGCCGACTTCATCGCCGAGGGCATCGATCAGACGCGCGGCTGGTTCTACACGCTCATGGTCCTCTCGACGGCGCTCTTCCGGAAGCCCGCGTTCCGCCACTGCATCGTGAACGGCATCGTGCTGGCCGAGGACGGGAAGAAGATGAGCAAGCGCCTGAAGAACTACCCCGAGCCCACGGAGGTCGTGGACCGGCACGGCGCGGACGCGGTGCGCTTCACGCTCATGAGCTCGCCCGCGGTGCGCGGAGAGGATCTCCGTTTCTCCGAGAAACTCGTGGAGGAGACGGTGCGCTCCGTGCTCCTGCCACTCTGGAACACCTACAGCTTCTTCGTGACCTACGCGAATGCGGCGAAGTTCGAGCCCACCGGCTCGCGGCGCCACTCGGCACATCCGCTGGACAAATACCTGCGCGCGGAGGTGCAGGACCTCGTGAACCGCATGACGGAGCAGCTCGATGCCTATGACCTCTCGGCGGCCTGCGGGGAAATCCACGACTCCATCGATGCGCTCACGAACTGGTACGTCCGCCTCTCGCGGCGCCGCTTCGCCGGCAAGGGCACAATGGACGCGGAGGACACGAGCCCCGCGGCTGAACTCAGCGAGCATGACGACGAGCAGCTCGATGCACTCTCCACGCTCTACGACGCGCTCCTCTCCCTCTGCCAGATTCTCGCGCCCTTCTGCCCCTTCCTCACGGAGGCCATCACGCTGAATCTCGTCCCCGAGGAGCATGGCTCCGTGCATCTCTCCGACTGGCCGGAGCCGCGCCCGCTCACCGCGGAGGAGCGCGAACTCCTCGAGCGCAACCATCTCCTCCGGCACATCGTCTCCCTCGGCCACGCGGTCCGCAGCGAGAAGAAGATCAAGGTGCGCCAGCCGCTCGCTCACGCCGTCGTGGCCGTCCCGCCCGCCTTCCGCTCTATCCCGCTCACGGAGGAGGACCGCGATCTCCTGAAGAACGAGCTCAATGTGAAGGACCTCGAGCTCACGGACGACCCCGGCAAGCTCGCCTGCCGCATCGCGCAGGTGGACGCGCGCAAGGTGGGACCGCGCCTCGGGGCACGCGTGCAGGAGATCATCCGCGCAGGAAAGAGCGGGGAATTCGCGGTGCAGGAGGACGGCTCCGTGCTCATCCTCGACGAAGTCCTCGCTCCCGATGAAGTCGCCATCGTGTACCGCGGCAATGAGGGACAGGATGCTGCAGTGGACCACGGCATCGTCGTCTGCATG
>JAQUNQ010000124.1 GCA_028717505.1 Candidatus Peribacteraceae bacterium | reverse complement strand
GGAGCGTGGCGCCCGGCACCCCCCTCGAGAAAGAGAGCGCCCCCTGGAGCGGGGGGGTGGCGCTTTCCATCTGCAGGACGACGTTCGCAATCAGGACTGTCAGCACAGCACTGATCGCAAGCTCGACTGCAGCGGACCGAAAAAACATACTTAACGGGATTCTAGCACGAGCATTTGCAGGATAAACCGAATTTTATATCACCGGTACGATGTGCTGTCGCTCGCCATGTATTCCCGTGCATTGATGGCTGCTTGCTCGAGGCAGAGCGCGCGCGGGCGGCCATGGGGGACATCCGTCATGCAGCGGAGACGTTCCTGCTGAATGGCATTGAGATAGGGGAGGCGCTGGGTATTGATGTCATCCTTGGGCACGAACTCGCTATAGGTGCGGCGTTCCTTGCTCACGGAAATTTTATAACTCGTACTCCGTTCCAGTTGCAGGCGGTCCCGGAGATGATTCTTTCCCAGATCGAGGCTGTCATAGAGATCGTAGGCTTCGAGGGGTGAGCTGCGGCCCCAGCTCCGATTGGCGCGCGCCAGTTGTCGCGCCTCGCAGCGCTTCACTTGCTTCGAGTCCACCGTCGAACACACCCGGAAAAGTCGCTGCTTCTGGTGAGACGTGAAGACTTGCGTGGCCTCCGCCCGCGCCATCGCGAGTGTGGGGGTGAGGAAAGCCGCGAGCATCAGGAGTGCGAGGATGCGACGGAGAGAGAGGATGAGCATCACAGCAAGAAGGTAGCAAAGCCGGCCACGGTTCCCCAGAGGAATCCCGGAGAATTTTGGATAGCGTCCTGTCCCACAAAAAAAGGACCTCCGGAGAGGTCCTTCCTTCGTGAACTAAAGTCACTGGCTTACCGCGCTGCGCGCTGGGCCGTGAAGCACGCCTTACACAGGACGGGCTTACCCCCCTCGGATTCGGGGCGGGGCTTGAACGGCACCTGACACTGCGCGCCACACTGGGCACACACAGCATCATGCATCTGGCGGTCGCCGCCACGCTGGTCCTTCCGGGCCGAGCGGCACGTTTTGCACCGCTGGGGAGGATTCAGGTTCTTGGAGGCGTAGAACTCTTGTTCGCCCTCCGTGAACGTGAACGTGGCGCCGCAATCGCGGCAGGTGATCTCCTGATCAGCCATGAGAAATAGGGAGAAGGGAAATAAATGGGACAGTTCCTTCTTCCAGGTTTCTCGTGGTTTCGAGTTCTGTTAGGAAGGACGCTGCTAGGCAAACTTTACAACACTGCATACGCGTATGTCAACGAATGCCCCGGGTTTTCGGCAGGAATGGCAGTTCTCCTCACCCCTTCGTGATCCCCGGCATATCGCAAACTTTGGTCGGCGGCTTCACCACGTGTTCCGGCGTCTTGCCTGCTCTCCACTGCGCGATCGATTCGAAACAGTCGCTGTAAATGTTCTTGATGCTCTCGTCGGAGTAGAACGCGATGTGCGGGGTCGTCACGACGTTCGGGTGCGTAACCAGCTCCTTGTTCTCCCCAAAATTCTTCTCGTGTTCGAGGACATCGAGGAGGGCGTAGCGGATCTTGCCGGACTTCAGTCCCTTGAGGAGCGCCTTGGAATCGATGATCGATCCGCGGGCCGTGTTCACGAGGATGACCCCATCCTTCATTCCTGCGATCGTCTGCTCGTTGATCATGTGCTCCGCCTCGGGAATTGCCGGCATGTGGAGCGTGATGATGTCGCTCCGTGCGAGGAGGTCCTCGAGGGAGAGGTACTCCACGCCCAGCAGGTCGACGAGCTCAAGGGTGCGGCACCGGTCGAAGGCGACGATCTTCATGCCGAAGCCGTGCGCGACCTGCGCGACGCGACGGCCGATCTTGCCGGTGCCCACGATGCCGATGGTCTTCCCGCGGAGGGTCATCCCCCGGAGTCCGTGGTAGTCGAAGGTGCCGCCCTCCACGCGCTCGTGGGCCTGGGAAATGTTGCGCATTGAGGAGAGGAGCAGCGCGAAGACGTGCTCTGCGATGACGTATGAGCCGTAATCCGGAACATTGCAGACGATGATGCCGCGCTCCTGGCAGGCTGCGAGATCGATGTGATCGTAGCCGACGGAACGGGTGCAGAGGAGCTTGAGGTTCGGGAGTCTTCCGAGGACCTCCTTCGTGAGCTTGGAGTAGATGAAGAGGGAGAGGACTTCAGCATTCTTGCACTGTTCCATCACTCCTTTTCCAGAGAGGGGGGAGGGGAGGATGAGGCTCTCGGGGAAGGCGGCCTTCACTTGAGCGACATCTTCTCCGTCAACTTCGAGGAAAATGATGGAGGACATGGAAACCAGTGTACCGTTTTCGCGTCTTCCGCGACATTAGGCGGCGATGCCGACGACCTGCCGCAGGAAGGCGCCGACGCCGTAGGCGACAGCCGCGCAGAGCAGACCCACTCCCACGATTTCGAGCGGCCCCTTGAACCAGCGCTCACCCGTGATGAAGCTCCGCGTGAGACCCACGAGTAGGAGGGCGATGAAGGTCATGGCGAGAGCGGCGGGAAACTGCCGCGGTGCGGAGACGCCGAAGAAGTAGGGAAGGAGCGGGATGGCTCCGAAGAGTGCGAAAGAGAAAAAGGTGATGAAGGCTCGCCTGAAAGGACCATCGAGCTCACCGGCGTGTATCCCGTGCTCTTCCGCCAGCATGGTGTCCACCCAGCGTTCGCGATCCGCCGTGACTGCCTGTACGGCGCCTTCGAGGACCGCACCACTCAGGCCCTTGGCCGCGTAGGCGCGGCGGATTTCCTCCCGCTCCACTTCGGGGTCCTCGTCGATCTCCGCGAGCTCCTCTTTCCGCAGGCGCGTGTAGCGGTCGTGTTCGGACTTGATAGAGAGATAGGCCCCGGCGCCCATGGAGATCCCG
>JAQUNQ010000123.1 GCA_028717505.1 Candidatus Peribacteraceae bacterium | reverse complement strand
GCCTCCGCCCCGCTGCGGAAGGGGGAGAGGAACGCCGAGAGGATGACAACGCGCGGCTTCACGGCTACGAAGAATGTTCGAAGAGTGCGGAATACTGGCGACCGACTTTCTCCCAGCTGAACACCTCCTCGATGCGCTTGCGGGCCGCCTCGCCCAGAGCACGACGTTTCGCGGGGTCGGAGAGGAGACGCCGGATGTGCGCGCGGAGCGCTTCGCGGTCACCCGCGGGGAAGAGGAAACCCGAAACGCCGTTCTGGAGGAGGAAGACATTGCCACCCACCTCGCTCGCGATGCAGGCACACCCGCTCGCCATCGCCTCCATGAGCGCGTTGCTCAGCCCCTCACTGTAGCTCGGAAGCACGAAGATATCCGTCGCAGCGAGGATGGCGGGGATGTCACTGCGGAGACCGGGGAAAGACACGCGGTCCTGATACCGCCGCACCAACGGGTGCTCCGGCTTGTACCACCCCACGACCTGAATCTTCAGCGAAGGATTCTCCCCGAGGCGCGTCATGGCAGCCGCGAGAAAGTCTTCCACGCCTTTGATGGACTCAAGCCGCCCGATGTACGTGACTGTGAGAAGGCCCCCTCCCCTTCCCCCCTCCCCCGTCACGGGGGAGGGGACGGGGGTGGGGGAATACGGCGCAGGATCGATCCCCGTCGGAATCACCTGCGACTTCCGCACGATGCCCAGACGCCGGAGGAGGGCGGGTGGCTGCGGATGGAAGAAGATGACGCGCTGCGCGCAGAGGAGGATGAGCCACCCGAGCGTCCAGGCGTAGAGCGCCGCCCCGATGCGGGGCAGCCAGCCGCGCGGCCACCACGTCATCCCCACCAGCGCGTCCGTAAGGAGGAGAACGCGCCGGCCCGTGAGCCGGAGTGGAAGGACTGCGAACGACGTCCAGAAGAGGAGCTTGTTCACGACGACGAGGTCCGGCCGCTCCTCGCGAAGGAGGCGCCGGACCAACCCCGTGAAGCCGGGGGCGATGCCGTAATTCCACGGGTCGGGGAGGAAGAAATCCTTCCGCCGATGGATGATGAGTGTCTCCGAAACAACCTCCCTCCCAGTCTCCGTCCCCATGCAGGCAACAACCACGCGATACCCCAGCCGCTGCCACAGCTCCGCGAGCTTCACAGAACTCACCATCCATCGATGGGACTCTTTCCAGTACGGTGAGATGAGAAGGATAGTCTTCACGGCGAAATTCTGGCCTCACTCGGGGCGATTTCCAAGCATTGCCGCGCGATTTCCACCCAATTACTCCTGCTTCTTCTCCTGCAACCCCGCCTCGCGGAGCGCCGAGGAGCGCACAATCTTCGTCTGCCGCTGCTCGAGCTCCTCCACTCGCACGATAAGCCCGAACACGATGAAGGAAATTACTCCGAGGAAGGTGATGAGAAGCGCATTCTGCCGGTCCTTGAACCCCATAACGAACGCGAGGTAGTCGAGGACTTGCGGGAAGAGCGCGATTGCCGCGATTGCCGCCCAGAAGAGTGTCCAGAGCACCGCCTCCCAGATAGTCTTCTTCTGCTTCAGAACCAGACTCCATGCATAGACGAGAGCGAGAATGGAAATGACAGGCGCGACAATCTGGTAAGGCGTGAGTGACATGGAGAGAGGAGTTTACCGCAGAAAGGACCGGAGCAAAATCTTGAGTGCCGTCTTCACGCCGTTCGCGAAGGACTGTCCCTTGGCAAGCGTGTACTCAGAGTAGAGGACTTTGATAGGAACTTCCGCAGCACGCCAACGATGCCGCACAGTCTCACGCACAATCTCCGTGCAGAACTCATAGCCGCTCATGCGAATCTGCACTTCACGGAGGGCACGTGGGCCAAACGCCTTGAAGCCGCACTGACTGTCATTCACCCAGCGGCCCGTCACGGCGAAGGTGACGAGATTGCCGACCGCATTGAAGAGGCGACGCACGAAAGGAATGTGATTCCGCCGCTTGCCCTGAGCGAAACCGAAGGGCCCGAAGCGGTTCGCGAAGACGATATCCGCTCTCTCCTCCTCAAGAGGCTTCAGGAGGAGAGGAATGTCATTCGGATCGTGCTGCTCATCGGCATCGAGCGTCACGACGACATCCGCCCCGAGGCGGCGCGCCGCCTCGATACCCGTCATGGTCGCCGCGCCGGCTCCGCAGTTCTCGCCGTGCTGGATGAGGAGGGCGCCCAACTCCTGCACTTTCCGTGCCGTGCCATCCGTCGAACCATCATCCACCACGATCACGCTCTCCACATACTGTTGCGCGCGCCGGATGACTGACGGAATGCGCTTTTCTTCGTTATACGCGGGAATGACAGCCACGACACGCATGAAAACTTACGGGAGAAGAACGTAGATCACTCCTGCAGCAGGATCATTGACAGGGGCAGTGAGACCGAGGGACGGCGTTTCCAGGAAATCCACGAAGGCCCGGACTTTCTGATGGAGAGAGCCATTTGGATCTTTCTCAATCGTGGGGGTATTCGTATCGAAGACGATGCTGTTGAAACCGAGCTTCTTCAGGCGCTTAAGAGTGAGCTTCGCGTCGCGCTCCTGGAAGAGACAGTTAAAGAAGTCCAGCTGGTGATCCGAGATGCCGATGATCTCGAGATTGCGCGGAATGAAGTAGGGAATGAAGGTGCCGATACGATAGAGATACGGCTCATTCGGCATTTTGTCTTTGCGCTCCTTCGCAATGCGTGCAATGTCGTCGTAGTGTGCGATGGTGCGCTCCTGCAGCGCTTCCCCGGAAATTTTCCCGAAGGGATACTCTAAATTATTCCGCTGAATATCGAACTGCCAGAAGCGCTGAGTGAAGGCAGTGAGGAGAGAGAGGCCGATGAGAATCCCGACAAGCCAGCGGCTGAAGAGATCAGGCGCTTTCGACACGAGCACTTCAAGAC
>JAQUNQ010000122.1 GCA_028717505.1 Candidatus Peribacteraceae bacterium | reverse complement strand
CCTTCCACATCTTCTCTCGCTGTGAGCTCCGCGAAGTAGCGCGCATTTCCCCCCATGCGCATGGTAGTCTTGGCCGCGAGGGGGATAAATTCCTGGAAGTGCATGAGAGAGGAGAGTGTACAGGAAAATCTGTCATTGCTGGCATCTCTCACGGAGAAAGGAGGCATCAGCTTCAAGACATCACCTCTTCGACAAAAATTGGGCCACTTTTTCCATGGTATCCGCCACCTTCTGGGCGCGGTTGAACCGCTGCATGCGGGCGAGGAGGGAGACGAGGATGGCGATACCCGCGAGGCCCCCTACAATGAGCAGGTACTCACGCAGTCCCAGGGAGATATTCGCGAGAGCGAGGATCGCCAGGCCCACGGCGCTGGCGAAGATTCCAAAAAGCGTGCCCACGCCGAGCGTGACGATGATCAGATGCGTGCGATTTTCCTGCGTGTCCTGTGGGGCGCTCGCGAGGCCCGTGAGGAGCTCGCTCGAGAGGATGATCGGCTCCTCCCCCCAATTCTTGAAGAGCCCGAGCACCTTGCGTTGCAGGATGAGGGAGACGAAAGTCTTGAAGGGGACGGAGGTCTTCCCTGCGATGACAGCGCGGTTCTGCTCTGTCGTAAGTTCAACTTCGAGATCGGCTGAGGGCATGGAAGGAGGGGAACGTGCCGCTGATTCTACTCCACTCTGGCTGCCGCTGTCTGCAGCCGTGTGAGAGTGGTATCCCTCCCCAATGCGACAGCGACTTCGTAGGCACCGGGACTGTAGGGGAGGCCGGTGAGCGCAGCGCGGAGCGGCCAGAGGATCTGCCCCTGGCTCAGTCCTTCCACTTTCATTTTTGCTGATACTTTTTCCTTCAGGGCGTCCTCCGTCCACTCGTCATCGAGGGTGGCTTCGCAGATTTCCGTGAGGGCCCTGAGGATTTTCGGGAGGAGTTCCGGTGTCACTTTCTGCTTGGGATTCGCGAGGAGCTCCACCGTGACCTTCGGCTCCTCGTAGAAGAAGCCCAGCATGGCAGGCGCTTCTTTGAAGAACGTGAGGCGCTCCTGGATGAGGGCGGCGCGAGCGGGGAAATGGGAGTCTCGCAGGGCATCCGGGAAGCGCTCTCCGACGACAGGCCGGATACGTTCCGCAAATTCCTGGCGCGAGAGCCGTCGCATCCATTGTCCCTGAAGCCACAGGAGCTTCTCCGTGTCGAAGATGGCCCCTGCCTTCTGCACGCGCTCGAGGGAGAACTGTTCGGTGAGTTCCGCGAGGGGGAAGATCTCCTGCTCGGAGCCGGGATTCCATCCGAGGAGCGCGAGAAAATTCAGGAGGGCTTCCGGGAGGTAGCCTTCGCGGATGTACTCCTCCGTGGCCACATCGCCCTGCCGCTTGCTCAACTTACTCTTGTCCTTATTGAGGAGGAGCGGAACGTGCGCGTAGCGGGGGGGCTGCCAGCCGAAGGCCTCGAAGAGGAGCAGGTGCTTCGGCGTGGAGCTCAGCCATTCCTCGCCGCGAATGACGAGATCAATCTCCATGAGGTGATCATCCACAACATGTGCGAGGTGATACGTGGGGAAGCCGTCACTCTTCAGGAGGACCTGGTCGTCCACAGTATGGCCTTTGAACTGCATGGCGCCCCGGATTTCATCCTCGTAGGTGAGCGTGCGCTCGCGCGGAATCCGCAGACGCAGAACATGCGACTCTCCCTTTTCCAGGCGCTGGGCGATCTCCTGCTTTGAGAGGTTGAGGCAGTGCCGGTCGTACATGGGGGCCTGCTTCTTCGCAATTTGAGCCTCACGCATTTTCGTGAGACGCTCCGGCGAACAGAAGCAGGGGTAAGCGTGCCCCTTCGCGAGGAGCTCCGCAGCGAATTTGCGGTAGATCTCCACTCGTTCTGACTGGATGTATGGCCCTTTTGTTCCTTCCTGCGCCACGACACCCTTCCGCAGCATGACGCCTTCGTCGGGGTGGAGTCCCGCCCAGTGGAGTGTCGCGAGAATGTTCTCAATCGCTCCGGGGACGCTCCGCGTCTGATCGGTATCCTCGATGCGCAGGAGAAACTTGCCCTTCGTTTGTTTCGCGAGGAGGTAGGCGTAGAGCGCCGTGCGCAATCCTCCCACGTGGAGGAAGCCGGTCGGGGAGGGGGCGAATCTTGTGCGCATCAACGAATGGAAAATGGATAATTGAAAATGGAAAATGACGATCGCACCACACACTTCCAGTAAGCATTCTACCTATTTTTCATTGTCCATTCTCCATTTTCCACTCTCCATTTCGTCACTTCACCACTTCCACAGTGAACGTCACCGGCGTGAGAGGCTTATCTGAGGCATCCCGCTCCACCTTGGTGATCTCGTCCACGACCTCCATGCCCTTCGTCACCTTGCCGAAGACGGTGTGCTTGCCATCGAGCCAGGGGGTGCCCCCTTCGCGCTGGATAATGAAGAACTGGCTGCCATTCGTATTCGGGCCACGGTTCGCCATGGCGATGGCGCCGCGCTCCATTGGGAGGGACTGGAGTTTGTCGTTGTAGGTGTAGCCCTGCTTCACGTAGTAGTCCATGACGGTGGCATTTTCGAGCCCCTCCGGGAGCTTCTGCCCGGCAGCCATGTCCTTCAGGAGTTTCTTGTCGAGGCCGTAGCTCTTTGCATTGATCTCATCCTCGAAGGTTCCTCCGAAGGTACTCTCTCCGCCTGTGCCGTTTCCGCTCGGGTCCCCGCCCTGGATCATGAAGTTCGGAATGACGCGGTGGAAGGTCAGGTCATTGAAGTAGCCGGCCTGCGCGAGGGCGATGAAGTTCGTCACGGTCTTCGGTGCGGCATCCGCATTCAGGTTCACGGTGATATCACCCTTGGACGTACGGAGGATCACCTCATGCTCGCCAGAGAGGATCTCTCCTTCCAAGCCGGTGGGGGCAGTCTTCTCCACGGGTTTTTCAGCGGATGGCGTCGGCGCGGGCGTGGTTTCCTCCTGCTTCGGACCGCATCCAACAAGCAGGGCCAGCGCAAAGAGCGGAATAAGGAAAATGTAGAAGTTCTTCA
>JAQUNQ010000121.1 GCA_028717505.1 Candidatus Peribacteraceae bacterium | reverse complement strand
CAAGGAGGAGGTGCGATCCTTCGCTCGTGGGGGTGACGCGCACCAGTTGCCGCTCGGAGGGGAGCGTCAGATTTCCTTCTGCATTCGGGGGAGGGGCTGTCCGGACGAGTGCCCCTGTTCCCTGCGCCTCCTCCTGCACGCCCGCTTTCACCGTGATGCGGAAGATGCGCTCCGCGAGTACGGCCCCGTCACTCGCCGTGGCAGTGGCGCGAAGGACA
This sequence comes from Candidatus Peribacteraceae bacterium, assembly GCA_028717505.1. Classification (GTDB taxonomy): domain Bacteria; phylum Patescibacteriota; class Gracilibacteria; order Peribacterales; family Peribacteraceae; genus JAQUNQ01. The sequence goes on along the minus strand of JAQUNQ010000121.1, from coordinate 2,886 downwards.
TACTCTCCTTCCTTGATAAGTCGCTGGCGGAAGAGGGGGGCGCGTCCTGCTTCGAGGAACGCGCCATTGTGTGTCAGGACCCAGGAGAATTCTGCCCGCGTCGTTCCTGCACTGCCGAGGATCTCGAAGATCGTTCCGGGCGGGAGGGAACTGCGCTCCTCTGCGATCATCTGCTGCTGCGCCATCGCACCCAGCGGCGAGAGGATGGCCAGTGCCAGTCCGAGAGTGAGGAGCCGGAAAGGGAGGGCGGTGCGGCGCATGGGAAGGAGGAGATCACACCCCTCCAGCTGTTTCGATGATGAAGATGACGATGGCGCGCGCGAGAATGATGAGCACGAGCCCCGCGATGGCATAGATGACGATCTTCTTCGCCGTGTCCTTCGCCTGGTCATTCCCGAAGCTCAGGATGAGGTAGATGCCCGCGATGATCACGACGATCATGGCGATGAGCGTCATGTACGAGAGGACCTTGCGCGCGATATCCGCGAGGGCCGCCTTCAGGTCGCCACCGGACGGGTTGCCGATGTCGATCTCGTCGGCATTCCCGAGGTTCGCGGCCGCCGCGATGCCTGGGAAGAGGAGAGCGGCAGCCATGGCAGCCTGGGACCAGCGGCGCCGGAAATTTTTCCAGAGGGTCATCATCCGGGGAGGGCGATGAGGAAGTAGACGATGGCCTTCGAGAAGAGGATGAGGAGCAGGCCGAGTGCGGTGTAGAGGAGGACCTTCTTCGCGGTTTCCTTCGCCTGATCGTTGCCGAGACTCAGGATGAGGTAGATGCCCGCGATGATGAGGACGATGACGGCGATGAGTGCCACGTAGGTCAGGGCCGCATTGACGATGCGACCGACGATGGAGCGGATCCCCGAACCGCTCACGCCGGAGATGCTGCCCGCTGCTCCGACGCCGCCGGAGAGTCCGGGGCCGTTATACACCGAAGCGAGTGCAGAGGAGGGGGCCAGGAGGAGGGGGGCGAAAGCAGCCCTGAGGCCCGGGAAAAATGAAGTTTTTCGGGTCATGGAGTGCGAGAGAAATTTCTTCTTATGATAGCACAAATCGTCCCTCTTCGCTACTCTGCTTCCGGTGCATCCTGCCTCACCGAGAGCGCTCCTCCGGCACGCGAGCGCACCGGCATTTCTCGTCACGGACCTCACCAATATCCGGTACCTCACGGGGGTCGAGCTCTCGTCTGGTGCCCTCCTTGTCACGCCTTCCGCCCTCACGCTCTTCGTGGACGGGCGCTATCGCGAAGCGGCAGAGCAGCATCGGCGGAGGGGGGTGGTGGTCCGTTCCATCGATCGCTTTCCAGTCGCGCTCGCTCGCGCACATCTCTGTGCCTTCGAAGCGGAGGGGGTGAGCGTCGCACGTTTGAAGATGTGGAAGCGGAAATATAAGAATACAAAATTTGTTCATTCTCAGGGGGTGGTCCAGGAGTTTCGCCGCGCGAAAGATCCCGGGGAGGTGCGGGCGTTTCAGGAGGCACAGCGCATCACTTCCCAGCTCCTCAAGCGCATTCCTTCCATCCTCCGTCCGGGTCTCACCGAACGGGAGCTCGCCTGGAAACTGCAGACATGGGCGCATGCGCTTGCGGCTGATCACCTTGCCTTCGATCCCATCGTCGCGTTCGGCGCGCACGCGAGCCATCCGCACCACCACCCGACGCCGCGCTCTCTTCGGAAGGGGGATCTCGTCCAGATCGATGTCGGAGCACGCTTCTCGGGTTACTGTGCCGACCAGAGTGCCGTCTTCTTCACAGCGGAGCCGACGGAGCTGCAGGCGCGGGTCCTCGCGGCCGTGCGGGAGGCGAAAGAGGCTGCGGAGCGCGCCGTGTGCGTCGGCGCTTCCACGCATGAGCTCGACCGCATTGCCCGGAGTGTCCTGAAGCGTCACGGATGGGAGAAGTATTTTCCGCACTCGCTCGGTCACGGGGTGGGGCTCGAAATCCATGAGGGGGTGACGCTGAGCACGAAGCGTCCCGAGGAAAAGTTGCTCAGGAATGAGATCATCACCATCGAACCGGGGGTGTATCTGCCCGGAAAGTTCGGTATTCGTCTGGAGGAGGAAATTGTCGTGGGTGAATGAATATTCTTGGCTTTGGTGAAACAAAAAGTCCACATGAAAAGAATTCTTTATATTTTGTATCCAGACTTCATTGTTGCATGGGCTGAAGAAGACCGGAGAACGTTTCTCTGCTAGAATTCTAGGAAAAATGCACATCCAGAGAATTCCCCTCTACCGCAGGGTTCAGCGACGCATGCCGCGGCATGTGCAGATCCTCCTGACGCTCCTCGCCGTCGTCGCGCCGGTGACGGCTGCCGGGGTTTCCCGGAATGCCTCCTACGAGCAGGACTTCATCATCACGGCGTACTACTCGCCGCTTCCCGGTCAGTGCTGCTATGTCACGGGAGGCTATCGCGCGGACAAGGTGCTCAATGGAGAGGGCGTGAAAGCGGCGGACGGCACCGAGGTGTATCCAGGCATGGTGGCGGCGCCCGCGAGCTATCCGTTCGGGACGGTCATCGCGCTGCCGGGGATGGGGAAGTTCGCCGTCCATGACCGCGGCGGTGCGATTCAGGAGCTCGATGGGGGGGTACATCGTCTGGATATCTGGGTGGGGTATGGCGAAGAGGGCTTGGCGCGAGCACTCGCATTTGGCGTGCAGCGCGTCCGCGGCACCATCTACCCCGTGGGCGGGAGGCAGCCCAAAGAGGAATTTTCTCTCGATCTCTTTCCGGCCGTACTTGCACGGCTCAAGCCGTACCTCGTCACGGATTTGAGTCTGCTTGCCGTGCAGGCGAAGGCGGGTGACCAGAGCTACTCCGTCGAGCTGCTTCAGCGCACACTCAAGGATCTCGGCTACTTCACCGATACCGTCACGGGATTCTACGG
>JAQUNQ010000120.1 GCA_028717505.1 Candidatus Peribacteraceae bacterium | reverse complement strand
TCGGAGATGACTCGGAAGGGGAAGACTGCTGCAGGCAGGGAACCTGCCCCGTGAAACAGCCGAGCAGCAGCGGTACTACCGGCGGCTCCCAGGCTTCCGTGGGAGGTGGCGCGAATAGTTCACAAGCTCCCGACGAGATCCGCGGGGTCTGCTGCGAGACGGACTTCGAGTGGTGCTACGGCGAGCAGATGACGCAGGGTGAATGCGACTGGGATTCCGGCTACACGGGCTCCGCCTTCATCGTTCCCGGCGCCGACTGCTCTTACTGTTCCTGGTCAGAGCCGCAGAATGCTACTTCCTCCGAGGCAACTCAGTCGTCGACAGGCGGGCAACCTTCGAGCGCTGCAGCGAGTTCCGTCGGCCCCTTCTGCGGGGACGGCAAGGTCAACGGGGACGAGATCTGCGATGACGGCAATGAGAACAATGACGACGCCTGCACCTCCGCCTGCAAGGCCCCCGTGTGCGGGGACGGCTTCATCCAGAAGAGCCGCGGGGAAGAGTGCGACAATGGCAACCGAAACAGCGATACCGCCGTGGGCGGCTGCACGACGAAGTGCCTCGTCCGGAAAAATTTCTTCGTCGTGTGCACCCAGTGGTTCAGTTCCGCCGTCTTCGGTGGAACCGAGGAAGAAGAAATGAAGAGCGCCGCGAGCGATGTCGCCACCGCTCCTCCCGCCCCGTCCGCGGAGACGACGGCCATCAGTAATGCCCTCGGTCTCGGTCTCGGCTCTACCGTGGAGCAGATCATCTGGGCCCTCGGAGGAGCCCTCCGATAAGTCTCTTCCGCGTAGATATCCACGGGCGTTCGCCCGTGGTGCTTAGCGCCCCGCATCCGCGGGGTGGGCTCTTTTAGGACAATTCGAGCTGTACTCGTCCGGCAAGCAGAAAACGTGCATGGTGAGCGGAGACGAACCATCACGTTTGCTGCAGCATGTCGCCCTTCGTCTCCGCTCAGAGTAACACGCTGCGCCGGAAGCTCTTCATCCCCCGGCTTATGCCGAGGGTGGTGGTTCGGAGGAAATTAAACAAAAATATAGGGATGGCCCGCGCGCCACGGGGTACGGCGCTCGCGAACGCCGTACCGGGGAGTGAAGGGGGAGGCCCTGTCCGCAGACGTTGCCGACGATTCTGCTCCGAAGCCTTGGAGGAGCAGACGAGGAGGCACAGGGCCGGGTGGAGCGGGCTTTGGCGCGCGAGCGTTTTCTTTTCCCCTTTCTTTGTCGCGCCTGACAAAGAAAGGGGAATTCTTCCATTAAAAGATGCGGTTACTGATTACGTATTTTCTCTTGCACCTTGTCCGGCTCGCCCTGAGCGAAGCCGAAGGGTTCCCTCGGCCCCCACATGCCCCCTTACCCTCCTGACAGTACGCTTTGTGATCGGGACGAACGTTCTCCAAGTAATTGATCCAGAGAAAACACCATGATCGCTCCTCACCCTCTCGCTTCGCTCGGGGTTCAGTCGCTCTCGACCTCCACCCTCACACGCCCGAAGGCCCCACCGAAGTATCCTCCTCAGGAACCTCACCACGGTACACGCGATTGAGCACTTCCTGCATGTACTCCATCGAATTTACCCCATCGACAATGCGCGTCGTTCCCGTGATGCGGTTCATGAAGACGAAGGCAGGCGTCACGTGAATCTTGGAATAGTACTGGGCATTTTTCTTATCCAGCATCACGTAATCGTAGAGCTCCTCATTCTCAATGCACTTCTGCAGTGTCGCCGCATCAGCACCAACCTCGCCCCCCTTCGCCACCAGCGAGGCGAGATCGAGCTTTGCGGGAGCATCTGCCATCAGGAGGTCCAGGTACTTCCAGAATCCGTCATTCCCAAGCTGCTGCGTGACGCATTCGGTGGCCTGCCCGGCGCGGTAATCGTTCGCATTGTCCGTGGAGGGATAATGGCGGAAGACCCAGTGCATCTTGTCCTTGTTCTGCTCGAGGAAATCGATGAGCTCCGGATGCGTGAGCTGCGCATAGAGACTCGAGAGACCGACATATTCGACCATGGCAACCTTCGTCTTCGGATCGCCGCGCAGGTGCTCATCGTCCTCGATGAAGGAGAGAGAGACCCCCGTAGGAGGCTTATCGGGAAGGGGCTTCCCCTCCGTATACTGCGCGATTTCCGAGAACTTGGTGATCTTCGGCTGGATGGCCGGAGCCATCAGCGGCACCGGCAGCTCCGGCGCAGAAGGCAAGAGGACTTCCTCGCCTCCCCTGAGCCACTGCACGAAGAGGTATCCCCCGATGAGGATCACGAGTGCAAGGGCGAGCAGGAGCCAACGCTTGGAGGAATCTTCACTTTCCATGAAAGCAGCGATACAGAGGGCAGAGTAGGATATCGCACTGATGCTGCAAAGTACCCGCAGCTTGACGGCAACTTCAGATATGTAACGATCTCTTGTGAATGTCATGAATACGTGAGAATCCAAATTGTCAATAACACAACTGAATGGGGCGGATGCAAGGAGAGTCGCGTGTGGCTCACCTGCATTTGCTGGTACGCTGGCGAACAATCATGCGTGCTCTGCTCGGTAGGGTCATCATCGGAGTCGCTCTGGGGTTGATCCTCGTTGTCCTGCTGCAGCAGAACGCCTCTCCACGCCAGAGAGCCGAGGTCGGCGAAGGAGGAGGGGAATGGACTTCCCTCATGGTCTGCCCGGAAGGCGGCTCATCTGATACCACGCAGATGCTCTGCAAGTGCGACGAGTCCGCCATGGCGAAGTATGTGGAACAAGGGCATGAAGACAAGGTGCAATGCTGCGCCCTCGACCAGAAGAAACTGGTGGAAGCGCTCATCAGCGCGACGGATAGTGCCAGCAGAAAAGCGGCCAAGAAGGCCATGGATGACTGGTGGAAGAAGTGGGAAGAGGCGCAAGGAAGTGAAGAGGAGAAGACCAAATTCCTCGAGGCCTGCTCGGGAGGAACCTGTGCTTCGTGCAACGCGGCAGTAGACATGCTCTCGGGCAATGCCTCGAGCGGAGGAGCTTCGGAAGCCTCGCAACCGACATCTCAGCCGACTTCCCAACCGACCTCGCAACCAACATCTCAGCCGACTTCCCAACCGACCTCGCAACCAACATCTCAGCCGACTTCCCAACCGACCTCGCAACC
>JAQUNQ010000119.1 GCA_028717505.1 Candidatus Peribacteraceae bacterium | reverse complement strand
ATCTCGTCCCTGAGATGGAGGATGGCGATCACGACGCACGCGATCGCCACAAAACCGAGGGCGAAGGTCCACGGACCGGCGCGGAGCCCCGCCACGACGCACAGCACGAGGGCGATGACGCCCACGAGCCACAGGCCCACTTTTGGCTTGTTCACGCTCTGACTCCTTCACATGTATGGGATGAAGCGAACCGATGCTGTGAAACAACAGCATTCCTAAGGTTTATTATAAAATAATGATATTGTTTGTCAAATCATTCATTACCTCGAAAATATTGGCTCTTTGCAAATAATTATAAAATGTAGTATTATATTAAATATCCTTTGAATTTTGTATCTATGGCCTCCGTCGACAAGGATAAGGCACCGTCTCTCCCGCTCCCCCCGTGGCGGAGATCGTGGGAGCTCATCAAGGGGATTTCCGGGAGCTTCCGCGCGAAAACGCTGGAATTAGGCTATGGCATCAAGGCCCCGGTGCCGGAGGAACCCAAGAAAGACAAGGAGGAGAAGCCAAAAGAACCGGAGAAGGGAAAGGAGGAAAAGGAGAAGGAGAAAGAGGGGGAGAAGGACAAGAAGAAAGCCGCCTGAGGAAGGCTGTTTGCCTTGGAAAATCCGTGTCTCCCGCCTGTTTCCTGTGAGTCCGGGATCTTGGACATGCGGCGGTATTTTTGCTACAATATCTTGATACCTTATGTCGACACTCACATCAGATACCGTTGCTGATTTCGACTCGCTGGACCCGCGGTTGAATGCCGGGGTGAGCAGGGTGGAGCGGGATGTGTGGGGGAGAATCAAAGGCGATATCGGCATGACCCATGATGAGCTTGAAAAGCTAATCAAAAAGCCTCGGAAGGAGGCTCGGCAGATCTCAGCGGAGAACGCGGAGCACTACCAGCCCGAAGCTATAGAAGCTGCTGCCCTGCGAGCGGGAGTGTCGGAGGAGGCGCTGCGGCAAAGGGGAAATGATGTCATTCTGCCCTATTCGGTATCGATTGCGGGGAATGGAATGGGCATGACTCCGCCGTATCCCAGTCCCCTGATTCCCATCGATGTAAATGTTTCCTTTGATGTGACATGCCCGGCGCTGACTCTCGATTCGGAAGACCAAATAAAACACTTTTTGTGGAAGTTTACCCCTGCCGAACTTTTGACGATGGGGGTCCACATTACTCCAGTCGCAGGGATATTTTCCGAATTTACCGAACAGCAGTGTGCAGATCTGGCCCACAAGCTGTGGGGCGTCATTCTGCCTTTTCGAGGATTGCAAAAGTCATTTCGTGCGAATGGAGTCAGTGAGGCGAATGTTCAAGTGGCCATGGAGCTTGCAAGACATATGCCGTTTGATGCTGTAGTTGCCCTTGGAAAGAATGTGGGTGAGGTTGAGAAAGAAATAGAAAAAACGAAGGGGCAAAGTAGCCTCATCCAAGCTCTTCATGATTTGGAAGGGGTCAGTGAAGAGTCGCAAAATGAAGATTATTCAAAAGTGCTCGATGAACAGGGAAAGATCCAGCAGGATTTGACAGTTCTTCGTGCCATTGTTGCACCAGCAATAGTCGCTCCACAAAGCGAGATCGCACAACGATTGTCGTCTGCTGGAACAAATTTATTCACTCTTGTTTCGAGCAGAAAAAATAAGATGATCCAAAGCCTAAGTGAGGAAATGGCAAGATTGGAGAAAGAACGGCGTCATTACGATAAGGCTAAGACCGCTATTCAAAGAGTCTACGATCAGGCGAAACGTGCAGGGGAAAATACTGATCTTGATGGTTATATTGATGCTGGAGGAAAAGTGAAAGATGTCGAATTGAAAACGTCAACGAATCCAAAAACTCTTGCCGACAAATGGCGATCGGATTTCAAGCTGGCATCGAAGGAAGACTGTGCTGCAAAACTAGTGAAGCTTGAGCAGGAGAAAAAGGATATAATGGAGGGTAAGAAAGCATTATCCGGCCGCGAAGCGGTCCTTGCTGTCTATCAAAAGCACTTTGAACAAAATGAGAATATGCCCCCCGACCAGGCGCGCCGGGCGGCGCACGAGCTCTTCGGCAGGAATGCCGTCGGGCGCGAGGAGGTGGAGGTGCAGAAGCACCTCATCAACGAAACGCCGCAGGTGGTGCCCGAGATGCGGCAGGGATGGCTCTACGATCACTTCAAGCAGGAGGAGTGGAGGTCGCTCAAGGAACTCGCCCTCGGGCGCGAGGAATCTTTCCTCTGCAACATCGTGGAGAGCCCGCAGGTGGGGATGAACGCGGCGGGGACGCGGCGCTGGTGGCTCCTGTGGGCATCGCACAAGCACAAGGCGCGGCCGCCGTGGGGACGGGCGAATTACCCGCAGCTCGTCACCTCCTACTTCGCCATCCGCGACGCGGCGCGCAAGGGACATCTCCAGAGCAGCGACTACGTGCGCGGCCAGCTGAGTGAACTCAGTCATCTGCTCGTCTCCCACTACTCCCGCAATCTCGTCCGTGACTTCGACAGCGCGCCCATTACCGACGAGCAGCGTCAGGAGCTGGAGAGCCTGAGCGAGTCGGAGCGCTCGCAGCGCCAGATTCGCCTGCTCCTCACCGGCGAGGTGCCGCCGATGTATGCCTCGGACGTTTCCGGCGCCATCGAATACGCTGCGGGACAGACGGCATGGAAGCGCAGGCTTGCGGGTCGCGTCGCGAAGGGGACAGTGGTCCAGACAGTGAAGTGGGGAGCGGTGAAGCCGGTGAAGCTTGCGGGGAAGACCATTGCCTGGCCGTTCAGGAAGATCGCCGGGCTCGCCCGCTCCTTCCATGAGTACATGTCACAGAAGGACACGATCTTCTAATCCGCTTTCATGCACCTGCATCATTCCTCACCGGCCTTCTCCCTCTCTGAAGCGCGGCTCTGCGCCTTCGCCGGCGAGCTCAACAATCTCCCCGATGCACTGGCGCGTGGCAATGCGCTCAGGGGGCAGGCGGAACTGAAGGATGCATGCGGCAACTACGAGCGTCTCATCGCGCTCAAGTACCCCGATCTCCTCTCGCAGCCGGACCGCACGTACTTCTTCGCCCTCCTCTACAACGGGATGATCGGCGGGACGGGCCGTCCGAACTATGCCACCCTCAAGCGCGACCGGATCACGATGGCCGATCCCTTC
>JAQUNQ010000118.1 GCA_028717505.1 Candidatus Peribacteraceae bacterium | reverse complement strand
GTTCCATCTCGTCGTGCGCACGGAGATCGATGGCAAGACATACGAGGCAAGGACCGAGCGCACCATCACCGTCTACGAGCGCAAAATCGTGCTGATCGCGGACCCCGCCATCGTGACGGAGGAGAAGCTCGCGGGGCACCGGAAGAATGCTGCGGCGGAAGGCACGTACCTGCTCACCCTGCAACCACCCGCCCCTGCGACCCCCCTCGGCATGGAGGCGGCCATCGCAGAGATGATCGCTACGAATAAAGATGCATTCACCGGCGCGGAGGCCGTCGTCCTCTGGACGGATGGCGTCTCGGGGCTGCAGGCCCTCATGCGTGCCGTGGAGGCGAGCGGGGAACCTCTCATGCAGAAGCAGACCCTTGTGCTCATCCAGAGCCGCGGCTTGAAGACCCTCGCGCGCATGACGCGCGGCCCCTTCGCCGTGCTCAATCCCGACAGAATCCTCATCACCCGCAAGGAAGCAATCAATCCTCTCCTCTCCGCGCAGAGCACTGCTGACTTCATCACGGAGCTGGAGCAGCGGGACATCGACCTCATCGTCGTGGACAAGACGACCATGGCCATCCGACCGTGGAACCTCCTCTCCGTGCTCGTCAACTTCATGCTCACGCATGGCGTCTCGAGCCAGATCGTGATCCTCCTCCTCATTCTCCCGGTCATCGCGATGATCCTCACGTTCCTGAAGCAGGTCATCGGCATCACGACGTTCGGCCTCTTCACGCCGTCCATCGTCGCCCTGAGCTTTCTCGCACTCGGCTGGAAAGTGGGCGTGATCTTCCTCCTCCTCATCCTCATCACAGGCTACGCCACGCGCGCCTGCATGAAACGCTGGCGCCTCCTCCACGTCCCGAAAGTCGCCATCGTCCTCACGGTTGTCAGCGTCACCCTCCTCCTGCTCCTCGGCCTCGCCGCGGCGTTCTCCATCACTTTCGGACAAGACACGATCTTCATCCTCCTCATTATGTCCACGCTCGCGGAGAGCTTCCTGAGTCTCAAGGCGGAGGAAGGCTGGTTCAGCGCCCTCTCCGCCACGACGGAGACGATCCTCGCGGCACTGCTCTGCGTCCTCATCGTCCAGTGGGCCCTGCTCCAGTCGCTCATCCTCGCCTACCCCGAGCTCATCCTGCTCACCATCATCGTCGATGTGATTCTCGGACGTTGGACGGGCCTCCGGCTCGTCGAGTACTTCCGCTTCCGTGAAGTCTTCCGTCACCTCCAGGAAGAATGATGCGCTTCCCCTTCCTCGCCGACCACGGCATCCTCGGCATCAATGCCCGTAATCTCCTCTTCATCAAGCCCTTCAACCCGAAGAAGGCCATCGCCTTCGCGGACGACAAGCTGAAGACGAAGGCCTTCCTCGCGGCGCGCGGCATCCCCGTGGCGCGGATCTTCGCGCGCATCGAGAGCCGCGAGCAGCTCTACAAGTTCGACTTCGCCACTCTCCCCGACGAGTGCGTGCTGAAGCCGAACGAAGGGTACGGCGGTGAGGGCATCGTGATCCTCCGCGGACGCAAGAACGGCGTCTTCCTCCGGAACGGAAAGGAGCCGATGGAGAAGCGCGAGCTCCTGCGCCACATCGAGGATATCCTCGACGGAAAATTCTCCCTCGGCGGACGGCGCGACGTCGCCTTCTTCGAGCAGATTCTCACGCCCCATGAGTGCTTCGCCCCTTTCCGACCGGTGGGACTCCCGGACATCCGCGTCATCGTCTTCAATCTCGTGCCAGTCATGGCGATGCTGCGCATCCCGACCATGGAGAGTGATGGGAAGGCGAACCTCCACCTCGGCGGTCTCGGGATCGGAGTGGACCTCGCGAAGGGCACGACCACCTACGCGGCGCAGTACCACCACATCATCGACGAATTGCCGCACGGAACGTCACCCGCAGGTATCCGCCTCCCCTTCTGGGAGGAGATCCTGCTCATGAGCGCGCGCATCCAGCAGATCACGAACATCGGCTACCTCGCCTGCGACATCACGATCAGCCGCGAGATCGGGCCGGCGCTCCTCGAGGTGAATGCCCGTGCCGGACTCACGGTGCAACTCGCGAACCTCGCCCCGCTCCGCAAGCGGCTGGAGCGCATCGAGGGCGTCCACGTAAGTTCGCCGGAGAAGGGCGTGCGCATCGGCCAGGACCTCTTCGGGGAGAAAGTGAAACTGGCGACGGAAGAGGGGGGAGACCGAACGCCCGTGCTCGGATCGCACGAGGTGCTCACCGTCATCGGAGACGGCTCCACGACGGATATCCCCTGCCGCATCAAACCCGGTGAGGAGCGTACGACCTTCGCCGGAGATCTCCTCGCGGAGCTGCGGAAACAGGGGGCTGCTGTGCCCGAAGGAAAGGCCTTCCGCGTGAAGTTCCTCCTCGCCGGCCATAAGGTCCAGACCCTCGTCCTCCCCGGTACTCTCGCGGGACCGGAGCGCGCCATCGTGGGACGGCGGGACCTCGCGGGTTTCCTCATCGACCCCCTGAAGGGCACTCCCACCCTCCTCTCCGGCGAGCAGAGAAAATCCGACCTGCGTGCGGCAGACAGGCTCCTCGCAGCCGCCGACCGCGAGCTCTCGGTCCTCCGCCTCCTGAAGCCCGTGAATCTCACCGAGGAAAGAGCACGAGCCGAGAGCGACCACCGCTACAACCCCCTCTTCCTCTTCCCCGAGAGTAAGCAGGACCTCGACGATCTCGAGAGACGCCTCCTCGACCCCCTCCGCGACACTTCCCCGCTCGGCACGCTCCTCGAAAAGAAGCGACTGGAGCTCCTCTCCCGCATCGCGCTCCTGCGTACCCGCGGAGATGCCGAGGGCTTCACGCTGGCTTCACGCGCGCTCTTCGGGGCCCCCGATACCCCCCTCCTCGAAGAGGCGCTCTCGACCCTCCGCGATCGCATCGCCTGCAGCCTCCCCCCACGGGAGAAGTCCCTCTCTGCGGAGGAGGCGAAAGAGATTCTCGAAGAGACGCTCATGAGCTACAACTTGCAGCAGTGGAGCGTGAGCATCCTCTCGAAGGTGATCGCAGACTGCACGGTGGGGGGGAGGCACATCACGCTGCGGAGCGGCGCAACATTTTCGCGCGAGCACCTCTCCTCCCTCACCATCCACGAGATCGAGTCGCACGTCCTCACGGCCGAGA
>JAQUNQ010000117.1 GCA_028717505.1 Candidatus Peribacteraceae bacterium | reverse complement strand
AGCGCGGCGCAAGAAGAAGTGACGGTTGCCACGATCACGGCCAGCCCGGTCACGCAGTACGACCAAGAAGCGGCGGCTCAGGCGATCGCCACCACGAAGCAGGACAAGGCGAACAGGGCCCTCGACTCGGGCCAGTGGATCACCATCAATCAGGCAGCCAGCGAGAGCGCGCAGTTCCTGCAGGCAGCCGTGGTGAAGGGAATGGTGGACCGCACCATCGCACCGGTCGCAGGCCTCCTGACCTGCTGACCGGCGCGGTTCTGCAGGGGTTTTGCCCCTTGTTGTCGCGTCAGATGCTCATTCTCTTTCAGCGCGTAGATTGAATGAGTATCTGGAACATGGACCCTGGCAGCTTGCTGCTGGGGTCCTGTTCTCTATGCATGAGGGGGGAGGGTGAGGAAGTCCTGTTCTATGCTTTGCGGACAGCACCGTGTTTCATAAAACTAGGGCTCCCAAGGTGACACGCACCTCAGGAGCCCTCTCTCGTCGTTGCACTCACACGCACTCCCTCCTTATCGGAGGGTGGGGCATCTCAGACTAGAGATGCCTTTTCGCGGCCGCGCTCGGATTCTTGTTGGCCTTGTTCGCCTTCATCATGGCCTGAAACGTCGCGCGGCAGTGGTACATCCTTCTCACGATACACCTCCCTCCTCGCCCGGTGGGCAAGGAACAAAAGGGAACCGATGATGTGGGAGACCGGAACCATTCCGGTCCATCCCAGAACGAGAGGGGGTTCGTTGACCCCACTACCCGGAGTTTATAGGAGGTGTGAGGTCTTTTTGTCAAATTCTCGCGCTTTCTGTAGTACACTCACGGCCAATGCTTCCCAAAGCCTACGACCCTCAGGCCTGCGAGGACCGGATATATGCTCTCTGGGAGGAGAGCGGAGCTTTCCGGGCGGATGCCGGGTCCAAGAAAGAACCTTTCGTCGTCAGCATGCCGCCCCCGAATGCCACGGGGCAGCTGCACCTTGGGCATGCGGTCATGCTCGCGCTCGAGGACATTTTCATCCGCTTCGCGCGCATGCAGGGCAAGGAGGCGCTGTGGCTCCCCGGCACGGACCACGCAGCCATCGCGACGGAGAGCGTCGTGATCAAGAATATCCAGAAGGAGGAGAAGATCAAAGATCCGCGCGCGCACTACGGACGCGAGAAGCTCGTCGCCCGCATCGCGGAATTCGTGGAGCAGAGCCGCGGCACCATCCGCGCGCAGGTGCGGAAGATGGGGGCGAGCTGCGACTGGAGCCGCGAGCGCTACACGCTCGATCCCTCCCTCAACCGCTGCGTGAACGAGGTCTTCGCGAAGATGTACTCAGACGGGCTCATCTACCGCGGGAACCGCGTCGTGAACTGGGATACCGCGCTCCAGACGACCATCAGCGACGACGAGATCGAGTATGAGGAGGTGGAGGCGCAGCTCTACACCATCGAGTACCTCACGGCGGCGCAGACGGGAGGGGAGCCGGTCCTCGTCACGACGAGCCGGCCGGAGACGAAGCTGGGGGATACCGCGCTCGTGGTGCATCCCGATGACGCCCGCTACAAGCACCTGGTCGGCCGCCACTTCGAGGTCCTCTGGCCCCGCGGGCAGAAGATCCACGTGACCATCATCGCCGATCACATCGTGGACCCCGCGTTCGGCACGGGGGTCGTGGGTCTCACGCCCCTCCACAGCAAGATCGACTTCGAGGTGTGGCAGCGGCACCGGAAGGAGATCCTGTCCGAACCCCTGCAGGTCATCGGGGAGGACGGGCTCATCTGCGGGCAGATGGAGGGGTTTGCCGGACTCAGCGTCCAGAAGTGCCGTGAGGAGCTGGTGGAGGAGTTGGAGAAGGAAGGCAGGCTGCGGAAGCAGGAAACCTACCGGCAGCAGCTCTCGATCTCCTATCGCAGCAAGAAGCCCGTGGAGCCGCTCCCGAAGCTCCAGTGGTTCATTGACGTGAACAAGAAGGTGGTGCCCTGGCAGAGCAAGAAGCTGAGTCTCAAGGAGGTGATGCAGGGCGTCATCCGCAGCCACGATATCGCCATCATCCCGGAGCGCTTCGAGAAGACGTACTTCCAGTGGATCGACAATCTGCAGGACTGGTGCATCTCCCGCCAGATCTGGTGGGGGCACCGCATCCCCGTGTGGTATCACGGAGAGAGCGAGGAGAAGCGGCAGGTGCATGTAGGTCATGTGCCCCCGAAGGGGAAGGGATGGACGCAGGATTCCGACACCCTCGACACGTGGTTCTCGTCCGGCCTCTGGACGTGGTCGACGCTCATCGATCCCGCGCTCGCGGCGGATGCGTCCCTCTCGCTCAAAGACCTCCTCAAGCGGAGCCCCGATCTGCAGAAATTCCACCCGACGACGGTCATGGAGACGGGCTACGACATCCTCTTCTTCTGGGTGGCGCGGATGATCCTCATGACGACGTACGCCACGGGGGAGATCCCGTTCAAGACGGTCTACCTCCACGGCCTCGTGCGCACGCGCGAGGGGAAGAAGATGAGCAAGTCCGATCCATCGACCTGCATCGACCCGCTCGAGATCATTCCGAAGTACGGGGCGGACGCCATGCGTCTCTCGATGATCGTCGGGCAGAGCCCGGGGAACGACTTCCGGCTGTACGAGGAGAAGATCGCGGGATACCGGAATTTCGTGAACAAGCTCTGGAATGCCTCGCGCTTCGTCCTGATGCAGTGCGAGAAGGCGAAGATCGATCCGCGCGACGTCGTCTTCGCCCCCGGGGCGGAGTTTTCCGTCGCGGATCGTGCACTGCTCTCGAGTTTGCAGCGGCTCATCGCGGATGTGACGGACGGGCTTGCGCAGTATCGCCTGAGTGAGGCGGGGGAGCGTCTCTATGGCTTCGTATGGGACTATTTCTGCGATTGGTACCTGGAGCTCTCCAAGGGCGAGGCGAATACCACGGTCCTCGTCCATGCCCTGCGCACGATCGTCCACCTCCTCCATCCCTACTGTCCGTTCGTCACGGAGGAATTGTGGAGTCAGATTTCCCCGCGCGATGCCGGTCTTCTCATCCGTGAGGCGTGGCCGGTGAGTGATGAACGTCTGGAGCATCCGGAGGCGGAGCGGCAGCTTGCTGTGCTCATTGAAGTGATTTCCGCAATTCGCAGTCTCCGGGCGGAGTATGGGATCGAAGCCGACGCGCAGATCACTGCTTCCGTGTATGCGGAGCG
>JAQUNQ010000116.1 GCA_028717505.1 Candidatus Peribacteraceae bacterium | reverse complement strand
CCCTGCGCTCGAGTGCGGCGAGGTCAATTCTGGGGGCCTTCGGAGGCTCGGGGTGATCCTCTTTCCTCCCTGCCACTCGTACAGGCTGTTTCGATGCCTCCGGAACCGAAACACTGCTCGGAGCGGTGGCTCCCCCCAGTCGAGATCGTATTTCCTGCACGAGGGCTGACAATTGATCGAGCTGAAGCGCAAGTCCTTCCACCCGCTCCGCGAGCGCGCGCTGCGCGCTGCGCAGTTCCCGCACTTCGACCGTAAGGTCACCTCCTTCCGCTCTCTGTGCCGGCACAGGAAATTCTTCCGCGTTGGGAGTATGCGCAGTCTCTGCGGCGGGTGTTTGCACGGGTGATGAGCCGGAGGCGGGTGTATCAATCTGCGTTGCCGGCTCCGGATCTGCAGCCGGCGCGGCTGGTGCCGGAGGCGGTGGCGGCGCAGGAGGAGGTACGGGTGAGGGGGAAGGAGGAGTCGCCACAACCGCCTCCCCGGCCTTCGCCGTGATCATTTCGCGAAGTTGCAGAATATTCCCCATTGCCCTCAGTGACTCGACGCTCCAGCCATAGGGAACCTGTTTCGTCTGCTCATAGGATGCAACCGTTCTTGCCACATCCTCCGACGTAAGCGAGCGCTCCTTGATGCGTACGCTGTACTGACGGGCAATCGCAATGATCCTCCTCTCCAGAGACAGAGACTCCGGCCTGACCTCCTCACGCGGAGGCCCGGAGTAGGCCGGAAGCCCGCGGGGATTGAAAGACTTATGAAACGTCATGGGAAAGGAAAGGCAACACAGTAGATCGGCTCCGTAAAAAAGCAAATGAATTGTGCCGTTACGATGAAGCAGCGTGCGACAGATGGCACTGAAAAGGATGGATTGTCGCGACAGGGTGGAGGGCGTACGGTGGGCGCGATGGAGAGCAACGAGACCGGTTGCGCACGGCGTGCCTCCCGACCATTCGAGAACATGTCCCTCGAGGAACTGAAAACGGGCGTCGATCGGCGGCGGCGTTTTTTGAAATACTCCGCTTCCGTCGTCATCCTCAACGCGCTCGGCGGGATGGGATTCCGGAAGCTCACCACAGCCCGCCCCCTCTCGCCGGAGTATCCACGCCCGCGCTCGCTTTCTGAGCTTGGGTACATCGTCCGCCGCGAGATGAACGTAGCCATTGATGAACCGGAAGCGCCGAATCTCCAGCCGGACGGTCCGGGCGGAGGCTCGTTCGCCGACCTTCCCGCCATGATCGGAAACGGCATGCAGCGGGCAGCGGACACGGGCTTCACGAACATTCCCGACAACGCCCGCGAGTTCTTCACCTACTACGGAGCCGATGAAGTGCCCGATCCCTCCCGACTTCGCTGCAATAACCACGCCTACGGCGCGTGCCGGTCATTCTCCCAGTACGGAATGCCCATGCACCTTCTAGCCGTCGCACCGCCGCTCCCGCACTTCCTCGACATCGACTGGCATGTGATGGCTTTCTGCCCCCTCGTGAGCCGCTCTGACGGAGAACGCGCGCACCTCGTGTTCGACAACGGAACAGCGCACCTGTGGAAGCACGGGGGCCTCGCCTCGTTCGTCGCCTGGAACGAGAGGAAGAGTCCGCCTGATGAACGGAGGGCGATAGCTGTTTACGGAATCGCACGCTATCGCGAACCGAAGTACCCCATCACGCACCCCCTCCTCATGCACATCGCCCATGCCGTCAGCGAAACCGATATGGAAACCCTGGAGGTCGGTTCGCTGTCTCCTCAGCGCGAACACTCGATCATCGCCTAGACCTTGACAGGAGTGCGACTCTCCGTACAATGCCCCCGTCATGCAGCAACGAGGACTTCTGCTCCTCGGCCTCTCCCTCCTCCTCCTTACGGCGGAAGGGTCGCTGCGTGCATGAGAGAACTTGAATAAATAGCACGAGCCTCCCTTCCAAGCGGGGGCTGATTTTTTGTCATTCCATTTTCCCTTTCCTCCCATGACTCCATCCCACTTCGAAGAACCTTGGCGCTATAACGACACGGAAGCCGACATGATGTGGCAAGCAATGCCCGGGATCAGACCTGCAGGGGATCCCGACGAGAGCGAAGCGCTCATCGCTGCAACCTCTCGTCCTAAAATCCCAGCTGACAAAACCGAAACAGGCGATGCAATCAGCATTCCCACGCGACAATTACTTGAGTCCACTGTAAACGGCCCGGACGGGGAGATTTCATCATCCGACATGTAAGTCCGCTTGCCTTATTCCCCATTCCCCTATTCTCCCATGAGTACCCCATCCGCCGAAACCTCCACTGCCAAACAACCTTGGGACCCGAGAGAGATCCCCGTTGGTTGGGAGCCCGTATCCGAGCGACGTCGCGACGGACTGCGCCCCACAGTCGACAATACAGAAGCGCGCGCGATCTATGAATTGTTCCAAGAACGGGCTCGACAGCACGGTGAGCCCACACCTGAAGTTCCCATCTGAATGACACGGTTCTTTTGTCGTTCCATTCCCTCTCCTCCCATGAGTACCATCACCACACCAACGGAAATCGGGCAGGAAGCTGCGGTGCCACCCGCCAACTTGCAGTCCGTTTCCCCTCCGCAACCCGACAGTCTTCCGCAAGCTCTCCTGGATGAATGTCGGGTGACAAACATGGATATCGCAGACGCACGCGAGCTCGTGCATCAGCTCGTAGTCGGACAAGTTGGGGCCAATCTCGGCAAGATGCAATCTGTCAGAGACGCATTCATGCAGACACATAAATTGCGTCCCGACAATCTGGGAGGGCTACTGCACGCCCTGATCAACGCAGAACGTCTTCAGATCGATGAAATCGGCCAACTCTCTCCGGTCGTCCGGAGGAAACTGAACATGTGCCTCTGTGAAGAACGGTGCGCTTAAGAATGAAACGAGATGGCCGCGGATCTGTCGCACATCGCCCATGCAATAGCCCTGCACAGCAACCAATCTTGGAGCTATACTGGAGCCTCTTCCCCCCTTCCCCATGATGAATACGTTCTTCTCCTCCTTCGCCTCTCCTCTTCTCTTCGCAGGCCACTGCATCCATTTCTTCTTCGGCGTCGTTGCTCTGACCGGCCTCGTGCTCTTCATCGTCTGGGCCGGCAAGAACCTGAAGAAGGAGAGCCTCAAGACCTTGAGCATCTGGCTCATCGTCCTCGGCGTCCTCGGGGCGCTCCTCACCTTCCCGATGGCGGCAGGCGG
>JAQUNQ010000115.1 GCA_028717505.1 Candidatus Peribacteraceae bacterium | reverse complement strand
CTTCCTCTTCAAGGAACCCATTTCCGATGAGGACTTCGGAAGAATCGAGAAGGAGATGCGCACGATCATTGCTTCCAACCAGACGTTCGAGGTGGACGAATTATCGATCGCGGAGGCGGTGAAGTACTGGAAGGGGAAGGGGCAGACATTCAAAGTCGAGCTCGTGGAGGACCTGGCCAAGGCAGGGGAGACGAAGGTGACGCACTACCGGAATGTGGATGCCAAAGGGGTGGAGATGTTCACGGATCTTTGCAGGGGCGGTCATGTTTCCTCTCTCAGGGATATCCCGCCGGACGGCTTCAAGATCACGAGTCTTGCGGGTGCGTACTGGCGCGGCAAGGAGACGAACGCGCAGCTCACGCGGATCTACGTCGCGGCCTTCGCATCGAAGAAGGAGCTCGAGCAGCATTTGCAGATGATGGAGGAGGCGAAGAAGCGCGATCACCGAAAATTGGGCAAGGAGCTCGACCTCTTCGTCTTCTCCGACATGGTGGGTCCGGGTCTCCCGCTCTGGACGCCGCGCGGTACCATCATCGCGGACGAGCTGGAGAAGCTCGCGAAGGAGATGGAGGCGAAGGGGGGCTATCTGCGCGTGCGCACGCCGCATATCGCCAAGGGGAAGCTCTACGCGCGGACGGGACACCTCGCGCACTATCGGTCTTCCATGTTCCCGCCGATGCAGATCGACGGGGAGGAGGAGTACTACCTCAAGCCCATGAACTGCCCGCACCACCACGAGATCTTCGCCTCGCGCCCGCGGAGCTACCGCGACCTGCCCATGCGGCTCGCGGAGTACGGGCACTGCTACCGCTACGAGGACAGCGGGGCGCTCTTCGGGCTCATGCGCGTGCGGTCGCTCTCCATGAACGATGCGCACATGTACGTCACGGAGGAGCAGTTCGAGGAGGAGTTCAATGCCGTCATCGACATGTACCTCGTGTATTTCCGCATCTTCGACATCCAGAAGTACGTCATGCGGCTCTCGCTCCATGCGCCCGAGGGGCTCGGCAAGAAGTACGTCGATGCCCCCGTGCTCTGGAAGAAGACGGAGGAGATGGTGCGCCGTGCGCTCAAGAAGAAGGGGATTGAGTTTGTGGAGGTGCCGGACGAAGCGGCCTTCTACGGGCCGAAGATCGATGTGGAAGTGTGGAGTGCCATCGGGCGGGAGTTCACGCTCGCCACGAATCAGGTGGATTTCGATGTCCCGGGTAAAGTCGGCTTGAAGTACATCGACAAGGACGGATCGGAGAAGGTGCCGCTCTGCATTCACCGCGCGCCGCTCTCCACGCACGAGCGCATGATCGGCTTCCTCATCGAGCACTTCGCGGGGCACTTCCCGCTCTGGCTCGCGCCCGTGCAGGCGGTCGTCCTTCCGGTGGCTGCGCCGCACGAGGCGTACGGGAAGAAGGTGCTGGATCTCCTCCGGGGGGAGGGGATGCGCGTCGAAGCTTCCGACTCCAGTGAGTCACTCGGCAAGCGCATCCGCGACGGGGAGACGCAGCGCGTGCCCTACATCCTCGTCGTGGGGGACAAGGAAGTGGAGAGCGAATCGGTGGCGGTGCGCAACGTGAAGACGAAGAAGCAGGTGACGGTATCGCTCAAAGAGTTTGTGGAGAAGACGGCGGGGGATATTGCAGAACGGAGGCTGACTTGCTCCATCGGTTCATAGTTGAATAGATAATTGATAATGGACAATGGATAATGACTTCGTGCTGAGTTACCAGCAGATCATTATCCATTTTCAATTTTCCATTATCCATTCACCATTCATTTTCCGCCTCGAGCGGTCTCTGCTACGCTTTCAGCGATGTTTCAGGCCTTCCCCCTCGGCCCCTTCCTTGTGTGGACACGCCTCGTGTTCCTCCTCCTCGGCATTTGGATGTCGCTTGAGTTCTTCCTGCGCCTCGCGCAGGCGTCCCACCTCTCGCTCCAGCACTTTCGCGACTACGCGTGGCGCTACCTCTTCGTGTTCCTCCTCGCGGGGCGGTTCTTTGCCATCGTGTCGGAGTACCGCGTGTATCTGAAGGATCTCCTGCGCGTCTTCGTTTTCTGGGACGGGGGGTTCAGCTTCCTTGGTGCTGCCATCGGCGTGGCGGCCGTGCTCTTCTGGGCGACGCGGACGCACCGCGCCACGTTCCTCCAGTGGTTGGACGTCATCTTCCCCGCCGTCACGTTCGGCCTGGCGTTCAGCTGGCTCGGCGCCTTCTTCGCCGGGCACGCCTACGGCAAGCCGACGGACATGTTCTGGGGGGTGACGTACGACGCGATCAGCGTGCGCTACACGGTGCCCATCCATCCCGTCCAGCTCTACTACGCGTTCTTCTACTTCTTCCTCACGTTCCTCCTCCTCGTGATCCGTAAAAACTCGGGACGCGCCGGCACGGAGACGCTTGTGGGGATCTTTTTTGCCAGCATCTTCAATTTCCTTCTCGAGTATTTTCGGGGCGATTTCTCCATTCCCGTCTTCGCCACGAAGGCGGACTTCGTCGTCCTCATCACCCTCTTCATCAGCCTCGGTATCTTCGCGGTGATCGAGCTGCGGCTCACGCGCGCCGTCATGCTCGCGACGGAGGCCGTCTTCCTCTTTGTCTTCGGCGGCTACCTCTTCGCACGTCCCTCCCTGCCCTTCCCCACCTTCGAGCTCCGCTTCAGTCAGTTCCTCTCAGTGCTGGCACTCTTCGCCACGATCGTGTACGTTGTGGTCCACCGTAGAAAATACCCCCATCTCTAGTATGTCTCTCCTCGCTTCCCTCCAGTCATTTCTCGATCCGTGGCTGCTCTTCCTCTCGGAAGACCCGCTCCTGCGTGGCGTGCAGGTGGCCCTGCTGCTCGTGGGCGCGCTCGTCATCTTCCTCGTGTTCTATACGACGCGGGACATGCTCCTGCGGACGCACTCCTTCTGGTACATGCTCTTCTGCATCGTGCTCGTCGCGGCGTTTCCGGGCGTCGGTTTCCTCCTCTACCTCCTCATCCGTCCACCGCGCACGGTGAAGGAGCGCGAAGTGGAGCACATGGTCCGCGGGCTCTGGGAGGAGCAGCAGAAGCGCAGGAGTGGCCAGCAGGGGAAGGGGGGGAAAGACGGGAGGCGGGAGGATGTTGCCAAGCGCTGATGCCTGTCGCATGATGCAGCACTGATTCCCCTCATCCCATGAAGCAGTTCGTCGTCTACCTCCTCTGGCCCAATCCCGGGAACCTCT
>JAQUNQ010000114.1 GCA_028717505.1 Candidatus Peribacteraceae bacterium | reverse complement strand
ATATGCCTCAAGTTAGTTTACAGGGATTGGGTGCTGAAGGGCAAGCTTTATTAGGAGCTGGTATGGGATTATTGTCTCGTTCGCCGTGACGGCCGCGGTGCGGGTGGACGTGAAGACCACGCTCTTCGGCTTCAAGTACGACTTCCTTCCTCTGGCTGCCTTCCTCGTGGTGCGCCGCGCGCCGTGGTCCGCCGCTTTCCAGTCTCTCCTTGGTCGCGTGCTACTCGTCATCGGCTGCGTCGTGGCGGCGTACGGGGTCGTGAGCTTCCTCCTCCCGCAGAAGTTCTTCTTCTGGCTTGGGTACTCGCCCGTCCATTCCCTCTACTTCGCCGATACGCCCCTCGCGGCATTCCAGCAGATCGGCGACACGAGCTTGCGACGCATTCAGTCGACGATGAGCGGCCCCAACCAGCTCGGGCTCTGGCTCCTCCTCCCATGGAACATCGCGCTCGTGCGGTTCCTGAAGGAACGGAAGGCACTGTTCCTCCTGCCCCTCGGGATCATCGGTCTTGCACTCCTCCTGTCTTTCTCCCGCAGCGCGTTCATCGGCGCGTTCCTCGCGACGCTGATTGCGCTGAGGATCGGTCTCCCGCCAAGAGTCGCCAAGCGCGCATTCCTCTCCTTCCTCGGCGTCACACTCGTCGCCGGCATTGTGCTCGTGCTCCTCTTCCCGAAGGTTTTCTGGCGACTCGGTTCCACGCGCGGGCATCTCACGCGGCCGATCCTCGCCATGCAGGAAGTACTGAAGAGTCCGCTCGGGAAGGGGATGGGCATGGCAGGCCCCGCGAGCACCCACCTGCGCGACACCTGCGTCTTCCTCCGCGCGCAGGATGATCCCGCGTGGGCGAAGAATATCCCCGATCTCTGCGTGTTCGTGGGCGGCGTGAAGGTGCAGCCGGCGGACCGGGAGTGCGTGTGCCCGAATCTTCCCGAAAACTGGTATGTGCAGATGGGTGTGGAGGCCGGCATCGTCGGGTTCGCCCTCTTCCTCGCCCTCACAATGGTCATGCTCACGGCGCTCGCGCGCTCGCGGCAGCCGCTCTCACCCCCCGTCTTCCTCTCCTTCCTCGGCATCGCCGTCGCCGCGCTCTTCCTCCATGCGTGGGAGGATAGCGCCGTGGCGTATTCACTCTGGGTGCTCAGTGGCCTTTCCCTCTCGGTTTCGCAATCATATCTGCGTCGGTGAGTCTCATCTGTTCGAGGGTTACTGCTCCTGCGGGCTGATCGGGTTCCCCAGCTTCTTCGCCGACAGCATCGTCGACGGGCTCGAACGGGATCACGCCGCTGTCTCCGACTGCGGTTTCTGCAGTGCCAGCGGGAGCCGGTTGTTTTTTCACAGGTGCAGCTTTCTTTGTGGGAGCTTTTGCAGGAACTTTCCCCGTTACAGGGGCACGCTGCGGTTGCCTGTCTCCGTCCGGGTGTGCCGCAGGCTTGCTGGTGGCTGATTTCGGAGCCGGCGTGTCTGTGCGCGTGGTTGAAGCACGGGCAGGCTCAGCGGACTTTGCTGCCGGTTCCTTTTCCTGCTTGGCACCTGTTGTTTCTTCGGTGAGTTCCTGTTCAATCGCATCAAGACGGTCGAGACGGTTCCGGACTGCGCGCACGTATCCCGCATGGAGATGAGCAATATTGTCGAGAAGTGTCTCTGCCTGCGTGCCTGCAGAAGCCTCGTAGAGCGGCCGGAGAACGGCCATGGATTCGGCGATATCCTCCTCGCGCGGGAGAGTTTTCGCCGCCGGATCCGCGTTCACTCTGACACGGGAGAAGGGGACGGCAATCACGCCGTCCATTGTCAGATGAAGGTCATGCTGCAGTCGTTTCAATCTATTGGAGACATCCCCGTCAGTCTCTGGCTCACCCAAGACTTCCAGAGCTGCCGCTTCAGCACCTGCCTCTTCGTTAGCAGCAGTTGCTGCGGGGGGCGCTTCCGGCTTTTTTCTCGCGTGTCGCGCTGCGAGCTTGCCGAGAGCGCGCTTCAAGATGGTTTCCGTGAGCTGGAGCTCTTCGCGGCCGTGACGAACCAGCTCGAATTTTTCCGAGGGGGAGAGTGTCTCTGGCATAGGAGGGGGAATCCTCCCCTTGGTGCTTTCTGTTGTCAACTTCCGGCCAAACGATATCCTGTTTCCATGGAAGAGGCGGTACAGCTCCGGCGCCCCATCGTTGTCCTCGACTTCGGCGGACAGTACGCGCACCTCATCGCGAGCCGCGTCCGGCGGATGGGTTTCTCCGCGGAGGTCCGCCTCGCGGAGACGCCGGCGAGCGACCTCCAGCACGCGGCGGGCATCATCCTCTCGGGCGGGCCGCAGAGCGTCTACGATCCCGGCAGCCCACAGGCCGACCGGCGCATCTTCGAGCTCTCGCTCCCCATCCTCGGGATCTGCTACGGCCTTCAGTGGATGACGCAGACGCTCGGCGGGTCCGTAAAGCAGGGGAAGGTGAAGGAGTATGGGCACGCGATCATCGAGAAGGATGGAGGGGGCGGCCTGCTCCTCGCAGGGTGCCCGCAGCGCTTCTCCGTCTGGATGTCCCATGGGGACGAGGCGCGGTTCCTGCCTGCGGGGGCCCGGCGTATCGCGACGTCCTCCTCCTGCGCCCACGCGGCGTGGGCGGATGAGGCGCGCAAGTTCTTCGCCGTGCAGTTCCATCCCGAAGTGACGCACACCGAATGCGGCGAGCAGATCCTCCGCTCCTTCGTCTCCCTCTGCGATGCCTCTCCATGGTCGGTGGAGAGCTCCGCGCGGCAGATTCGCAGGGAGATCGTTGCGGAGGTCGGGGAGCGCAAGGTCTTCATGCTCGTGTCCGGCGGTGTGGATTCCACCGTTGCATTCACTCTCCTCAATGAAGTTTTGGGGCAGGAGCGCGTGCACGGACTCCTCGTGGATACCGGTCTCATGCGCAAGGGCGAGATCGCCGAGATCCGGGCCGCATTCCAAAAACTCAAAATCACCAATCTTCGTATCGAAGATGCCTCGGAGGAATTCTTCGCCGCGCTCAGGGGCGTGGTGGACCCGGAGGAGAAGCGCCGCGCGATCGGGGAGACCTTCCTCACGGTGCAGCGGCGCGTGAGTGCGGAGATGGGGCTCTCCGCGGAGGAGGGGTGGATGCTCGGACAGGGTACGATTTATCCCGACAGGATCGAGACGAAAGGCACGAAGCATGCGGATCACATCAAGACGCACCACAACCGCGTGCAGGCGGTGCAGGATCTCATCGAAAAGGGGCTCCTCATCGAGCCGCTCAAGGATCTCTACAAGGACGAGGTGCGCCGGCTCGGCGA
>JAQUNQ010000113.1 GCA_028717505.1 Candidatus Peribacteraceae bacterium | reverse complement strand
CAGGACAGCAAGACGCAGAGAGCGAGCACCCAGAGCGAGGACTTCGTCTCGGGCTACGCGGCCACCGACCCCTTCGAGGACTTCGCGGAGAGCATGATCTACTTCGTCCTGCACCGCGACGACTTCCGGTCGCGCGCCGCGACGAACAAGGCGCTCGCCGCCAAGTTCCAATTTATCGACGGCGTGCTCTCACCCTCCGTCCGCTCGCTCGCAACTGCAGAGCGCCAGTGGACGGGGACCGTGCCATGGGATGCCACGAAGCTCTCGTACGTCTGGAAGTTGCAGGCATCCGTTACGGAGTGACCGTCCGGCTCAACCCGATGCACCGCTGGCCCTCGTACGAGGGTTGTCGTACTCTTTCCCCATGCGCTACAAGGTGCTTCTCGGAATCTGGCTCCTCACGGACCTCGCCCTCTTCGTCGGCACGTACGTCCTCGCTTATTTCGTGCGGGTCGGGTGGATCTTCTCCAGTGATTTCCCCTTCGGGAGCTTCCTCAAAGTCGCGATGATCGTGGCTCCCGTCTGGCTCACCGTCCTCGTCCTCACGCGCACCTTCAGCCTCACCCGCACGCAGCACTCGTTCCGCAACGGCGCCTACATCCTGTATGCATCGCTCATCGGCGTGGCCTTCTTCTCACTCACCTACTATTTCCTCTTCGAGATGTTCTTCAGCCGGCTGCTCCTCGTCGAAGCCTTCTTCTTCAACGCCGCGGGAACATGGATCTGGCACATCGTCTACGACGAGGTGAAGCGGCTTCTCCTGCGACGCTCTCCCCCCGCCTTCCCCACCCTCATCGTCGGCTGCACGCGGGAGGCGCGCGCGCTCATCCATGACATGAATGCGCACCGCAATCCCCTCAAGCCGGTCGCCGTCCTCGACGGGCACCGCGCGGACGAGCCGCTAATCGAGGGCGTTCCCGTGCAGGGAAAACTCAACAAGCTCGAGGAGGTCCTCGAGCGCGAGCACATCACGCACCTCATCCAGGCAAGCGAGCTCGAACAGTCCATCAACCTCATCAGTGCCTGCCGGCTGCACGGCGCCACGTACATCCTCCTCCCCTCGGTGCTCGGCGTGGTGGAGGAGGAGGGCACGAAGCGCGTGACGCACCTCGAAGGGCGTCCCGTGACTGCCGTGAGCGGCGCGGGCGACCTGTGGACGCTCTTCTTCCAGTAACCCATGCAAGCGTTCATCCTCGCAGGCGGATTCGCCACGCGCCTCTGGCCGCTCACGGAGCGCCGCGCAAAGCCGCTGCTGCCGCTCGCCGGCAAACCACTCCTCGCCCATCTCATCGAGAAAATTCCCGCGGGCATGCCCATCACGATCAGCACGAACCGGGTCTTCGCTGAGAGTTTTCTCGCATGGCAGAAGGAGACGGGACGCGACGATATCACGATCCTCATCGAGCAGACGACGCACGATGACGAGAAGATCGGCGCACTCGGCGCAGTGTCCCAGTGGATAGAGCGCAAAACCATCGAGGAAGACGTCTTCCTCCTCACGGGGGACAATTACTGCGGTTTCTCGTTCGACAGCTTCCTGGAACAGTACGCACCGGGCACTCCTCTCCTCGCCGTCCACGACATCGGCGAGAAGGAGCGCGCGAAGGCCTTCGGGACCATCCTGCCCGCACCCGACGGGAGAACGGTGGCCGCCTTCGAGGAGAAACCCCCCCTGCCGAAATCGACGCTCGTGAGCACGGGATGCTCCGTGCTCCCCTCTTCGCTCCTCAGTACCCTCTGCCTGTTCGCTCACAAGCGTCCAGACAACATCGGGGGCCTCTTTGAGGAGTTCCTCCGCCGTTCGATCACCATCGAGTTCTTCGCCTTCTCCGAGCCGTGGTTCGACATCGGTTCCTTCGAAGCCTACCTCGAGGCACACCGTAGTATCGTCGGAGAGAACCTCCTGCTCACGGGAAACGCCGTCTGCACCTCCTCGAAGACGGAGGGGGCAGTCGCTCTCGGCCGCGATACGGTCGTACGGGCCTCGACCCTGAAGGATGTCATCATCTTCCAGGGATGTCTGGTGGAGGACTGCGTCCTCGAAGATTGCATCATCGATGCGAACTGCGTCCTCAAAGGTATTGATCTCACCGGAAAAATGCTCCGGGAAGGCACCGTCCTGACAAGAAAATAGTGCCGTGCTGACTGGCGCACCCCGAAAACCTTCCCTACACTCTTCCCGCCATGCGTCCGAGGCATCTTCCACTGGCCCTTCTCTTCGTTTTCCTCGCAGGATGCGGAGGGACGAAGCTGACCTACAAACTGACGTTCGATACGACTGACCCCGTCGAGCGCACCACGCTCGGGCGAGCGAGCGCGAACGTTGTGGAGCGGCGCCTGCAGCGCTTAGGCGAGGAAGCGAAGGAGCTGAAGATAGAGGAGAAGGGAGAGGAAGCCTTCGTCTCAGTGAAAGTCCCAAACGAAGCGATAGGAGAGGAGCTGACGCGCCAGCTCACGACCCCGTTCAAACTCCGCATCATGCTCGCGACCGAGGATGACAAGGCTGATCTCCTCACGCTGGAGTACGGCGGATTTAAGGAAACGGGTATCACCGAGAAACAGATTAAGTGGATGACCGCTTCCGACGAGGAGGGGGGAACGGGGCGCATCACCATCACTTTCACGGATGAGGGGCGCTCACTCATGAAGAAGATTTTCCAGGAGCACCAGGGGGAATTCCTCGGCCTCTTCGTGCGGGACATCCTCATGTCGAAGATGTACATCGACACGAATGAACTCAAGGACGACATCATTATCACCGGAGTGCCGCGAGAGCTCGCGGGCGTCTTCGCGGACGATGTGAACTCCGGCCTCCACGTCACCTTCTCCCTTCAGTAATCTCATGGCAACAAACCGCAGATCCCTGCTCTGGCCCATCGTCGCCGTCATCCTCGGCGTTTTCTTCATCATCATCTCCCTCCCCGCAGGCGCGAAGCAGTGGGCCCCCGGTTTCCTGCGCTCCCCTTCCATGCACTTCGGTCTCGATCTCGTGGGAGGTACGCAGCTGGACTTCCGCATCTCCGAGCAGGAAATGAACGATCAGATCCAGGCGCTCAAGGCGGAGATCAGCACAATGGAAGCGCAGGGAGGCAGTGCCCAGAATCTCGATATCCTCCGTCTGCAACTCCAGAACATTGAGCAGCAGCAGCAAACCATCGTGGAGGCCATCCGCATGGTGCTCGAGCGACGCATCAATGCGCTCGGCGTGAGTGAGGCGGTGATCACCCCCTCCTACTTCGGCAATGAGAAGCACCTCCTCGTGGAGTGTCCCGGCATCGTGGATACGCAAAAATGCATTGAGACAGTCGGGAAGACCATCCAGCTCGAGTTCAAGGAGG
>JAQUNQ010000112.1 GCA_028717505.1 Candidatus Peribacteraceae bacterium | reverse complement strand
TGGCGACGGCGGGCATGGAAGAGAGGGTTACTTCTTTTTCACCTGCGTGAAGTCCAATTCCACCGGCGTCTCACGGTCGAAGATCAGGACCATGACGGTGAGCTTGCCCTTGTTCACGTCGACCGAATCGACCGACCCCTCGTAGTTCTTGAACGGCCCGTCGATGATGACGACGAGATCGCCCACCTGGAAGTCACTCTTGAACTTCGCCTCCTGTTCGCCGACGCGTCGCTCGATGACGCCGAATTCCTCCGGGGTCACCGGCACGGGGATGTTGCCCGAGCCCACGAACCCCGTGACGTTCGGCGTGTTACGGACGAGGTACCAGCTCTCATCCGTCACGGTCATGTCTACGAGCACGTAGCCGGGGAAGAGCTTCTTCTCCTCCTCGATCGGTTCGCCCTTGCGGAAGGTGAGCTGCTTCTCCTTGGGAACCTGCACATCGAAGATGTAGTCCTGCATGCCGAAAGACTCGACGCGTTGCTTGAGGGCTTCGCGCACGCTGTCCTCGTACCCCGCATAGGTGTGCACGACGTACCAGTTCCGTCCGGCATTGGGATCTTGCTTACCCATGGGTCGTTAGTAGGTGAAGGAGAGGAGGAGGCGCACGAGTTGCGCGAGAGCGAAGTCGACGGCTCCGAAGAGCACCGCGGACCCGGCGACGAACACGAGCACGATGACGGAAAGGCGAACGGCCTGCTGGCGCGTCGGCCACCGCACGTGGCGGAGTTCTTCGAGGGATTCTCTGATGTAGCGGGTGATGGCGTTCATAGGGATGCTTCTTGAAAAACCCCTCCCGGGGACAGTGCCATTGTAGGCGCTCTCCCGGCGGGTGCAAGCGAAATTCGGCCTTTAGAACCCATAGTCCGGCTTCGTAAGAACGTGAATACGGCTCAGGGGGAGAGCGATGAACCAGACGCGCCCCTTGATATTGTCTTCGGTGACGAAGTGGCTCGGAGTGAAGCTGCGGGAATCGAGGCTTCCCTGGCGGTTGTCGCCGAGGAGGAAGTACTCGCCCTCCGGGACGTCGTACCGTATCTCCGCTTCATTGCCGCCCGAAGGCGGATGCTGGTAGGTGTGGCCGGTGTTGCGGTCGTTCAGGTACGGCTCTTCGAGTTTGATCTCTTCGTCCGAGCCCGCCGGACGGATGAACACGAGTCCGCCGCGCAGGATGACCGCGTCCCCCGGCAGTCCGATGACGCGCTTCACGTAGTGCTTGCTCAGATCGTTCGGCGGCCGGAAGACCACCACATCTCCGCGCTTCGGTGAGCCGGTGAAGTAGGTGAATTTATTGATGACGATGTACTCCTTATGTTCGAGGGTATCGAGCATCGAGTTGCCTTCCACTTGGAACGGGGAAACGAGGAAGGTGCGGATCCCCGCCACGATCGCCACAATGATGACGATGTTGATGAGAACATCGAGGATGTTGTACCAGAGGGCGAATTTTCCTTCGGTCATGGGGGGCATCGTAAGTGTTTGGCGGGCGACTGTACAGGGGAGGACATTAAGAAGCAATAAAGTGATTGGTGCTATCCGCTTTCCCCCGTTTTGCGTTACACTGGCCGCATGTTCCGTTTTCTGGACACCGCCCTCTTCAAGCAGCACATCGAAGAGGATGAGACGATCAGAATGATCGTGCACAAGCATTGGGTTCTCGGACTCAGGAGTCTCTTCTGGCCGACGGCCGCTTTCATCGCCTGCTGGGTTACACTCTACGCGGTTCCGTTCCTGACGATGTTCTACATCGTCGCGGGTTTGAGCGTGCTCACCCTCGTCTGGTGGATGCGCAATTTCTTCGACTATTACCTCGATGCATGGGTCATCACGGATCACGGCATTGTCGACGTGGAGTGGTTCGGGACGTTCCATCGCGAGTCCACGCGCATCCTCTACAGTGACATTCAGGGGGTGAGCTATGAGATCAATGGAGTTCTGGGCACGTGCCTGCGTTACGGGACCCTCAGTGTGGAGAAGATTTCCACGGGCAGCACCATCTCCATGGATCATGTCGCCCGGCCGCGGAAGATCGAGTCGCTCATCCTCACGTGCATGGAGGAGTACCTTCACTCGAAGAACATGAAGAATTCCAAGCATGTGCAGGAATTACTCGCCGAGATGTTGGCGCAGGAATTGCAGCTCAGGGAGGTGAAGGGTCGCGTTTCCAAGTGAGTCTATGGTGTGGTTTGTCCTCCTCGTCGGCCTCGCGCTCCTTGTCCTTGTCGGGATGTTTTGGGCTCTGAGGCGGCGTACGCTCCCTGCCTCCGCGCGCGCCCGGATCCGATCGCAGTGGACGGCGATGCTTGCGATCCCTGACCCGGCACGGCGCGTGATGGAGGCGGATGCGATTCTCGACGGCGCGCTCACGGCTCTGAGGTACCGCGGTTCCTTGGGAGATAAGCTCAAGGCGGCGGGGCCGAGGATGAGGAATATCGATGCCGTCTGGCGCGCGCACAAGCTGAGAAACCGCATCGCGCACGAACCGGGGAGCTCGGTGACTGCTGCACAGGTGCAGGAGGCCGTGAGTGCGATCGGGAAGGCTCTGGAGAGCCTATAACTGTATGTTCGTTTCTTCTTTCTTTGTCAGGGCGACAAAGAAAGAAACAAAGAAAGCGCTCCGCGCCTTAAGCCCCTCCACCCGGCCCTGCGCCTCCTCGTCGACCCCTCCAAGGATTCGGGGTCGCCTCGTCGGCAGGCTGCCTTCGGCAGCAGGGCCTTCCCCTTCACCCCCCGTGGCGGCGGAGCCCTCCCAATCGAACGAGGTGGTACATTGTCTCTTTCATCTTCGCTACACTGCACAGCATGCGTCCCTCTCTCGTGATCGTCGGCCTCGGTAACCCCGGCGCTTCGTACGAGCGAACGCGGCACAATGCCGGGTTCCGGGCGGCGGACCTGCTCGGAGAGCGTTTCGGGGAGGGGGAGTGGAAGGAGCATCAGAAGTTTCTCGCGCTCTCTCGTACGGCGCGCATCGGCGCGGTGGAAGTGCTCCTCCTCAAGCCTCAGACGTTCATGAACCGTTCGGGCGAGTCCGTGCGCAAGGTGGTGGACTTCTATAAGCTCACGCCGGCACAGCAGCTCCTCGTCCTCTGTGATGATGTGGACTTGCCGCTCGGGGAACTGTGGCTGCGAAGGACCGGCGGTCCGGGGACCCACAACGGTCTCAAATCCATCGTGGAGGTGATCGGCGAGGCGTTTGCGCGCATTCGGATCGGCTTTGGCGCACAACCCGCCGGTGCGGATCTCGCTGCGTGGGGCCTGAGTGTTCCCTCGAAAGAGGAGGTGCAAGCGGTGGATGTCGCGCTGGAGAAGATTCCGGAGATGGTGGAGGGGTTTGTGAAGGGG
>JAQUNQ010000111.1 GCA_028717505.1 Candidatus Peribacteraceae bacterium | reverse complement strand
CCCCTCGGCGTCATCGCCGGCATGTCCCCCCTTGTCCTCGCGGTCCCGCTCCTCGCGCAAATCGGGAGCGCCGCCACGACGGACGCCGCGTCCGAAGCGCGTCCCGCCTTCGGGCAGCAGAGCGTGCAGGACCTCATTGCGCGGGATCAGGCGTTCCTCGCTCACATCGATGAGATCATGGCCCTCCAGAAGAGCGCCGTGCAGGCCCACCTCACTGCCCTGACGGCCGCCGCGTCCCTGACGGACGAGACGGCGCAGCGGGAGGCGGTGCGGCAGGCCAATGAGGCGCAGCGCGAGACCATCCAGAGTGCCCTCGCGGAGAACGAAGACCTGCAGTCGACCATGATGCCGTTCGGTCGTGGCGGTCCGGGATTCGGCGGGCGCGGCGGCCACGGGCGCGGCCCCTGCCCGGAGAAGCTCGCCGAGGAACTCGGCATGACGCAAGACGAGCTGAAGGCAGCCCTCGACAGCGGCAAAACCATTCAGGACCTTGCCCAGGAGAAGGGCGTCACGCTCCCCACGCCTCCCGAGCGCGGCGAGGGGCCGATGCACGGTCGGTTCGGCGCTCAGTCTTCTTCGGCAGAGTAAACACATCATCGGCATGAAGGACGAAGGGGGCTCCGGAGGGGCTCTTTTCGTTTGAGAAATGAGAGCAATGGTATCAGTTGTTGGATGTCATAACCTCCTTCACGAGGGCGACGATCTTGGCCACTTCGGCGCGGGTGATCGGCGCATCCGGCCGGAAGGTGCCGAGGGCGGTCCCGTTTGCGTCCGTATCCCCGTTGATCAATCCGAAGAACGCCGCCGTGGCGATCGCCCGTGCATACGGGTGCTTCTCCGGGACATCAATGAAGGGGGGAACCTGGTTTGCGATGGGCAGACTCATCACTTCCAAGATCGTCTGAATCACCGCTCCTCGCGTTGCCGCTTCCTGCACGTCGAGAGACGGCGCGAAGACGGAGAGACTCATCACTTCGGCCTGGGCGACGAACGGAGCGGCCCATGTGCCCTGCGCGGAGCCATTCCTCGGCGGGGGGAGTGACGCAGCATCCTTCCCGGCTGCCTTGAGGGCCATCTTCAGTACTTCCGCATAGGTCACGGGATTACTGGCACCGAACTCTCCCTTTAGTTTGCCTCCTTCGTCCGCATACCCCGTGGCGATCTGCTCCTCCACCACGAAGGAGACGTATGGGGCGTACCAGGCAGAGAGCGAGACGTCGGCGTAGAGCACGGGTGTTTCGTCCACCACCGCATATAACTTGTCTCTCCGTACCGCAACGGTCTCCAGTGAGGCCGCGGCTCCTTTCATGGTCTCTTTCTCCTCCAGCTGCTCCCGCTCGGCGATCCGCTCCTCTCGTCTCTTCGCATTCGCTTCCTGTTCCGCTTGCAGCGCCGTCTGCTCGGCGAGAAGGGCAGCCTTCGCCGCATCCAGTTTCTTCTGTTCCTCCTGCGCCGCGTTCGCCATCCGCTCCTCGAGGTGCAGGGCGAATTTTTCTTCAAATTCTTTCTTCGCCTGCTCAATGCGCGCGATCTCCGCCTCGCGATCCGCAATGCGCTGAGCGAAGCGCGCCTCGCGTTCCTGCGCGGCCGAGACTTCCTGCGCGTGCTCGATGGCGTCCTGCTTCACCTTCTCTGCCAGACGCTCCTTCCGTTTCTTCGCATTGGCTTCCTGTTCCGCTTGCAGCACCGTCTGCTCGGCGAGCAAGGTCTGCTGCTCCATGTCGATCTTCTTCTGTTCGGCTTCTGCCGCCCTGGCCATCCGCTCCTCGAGGTGCAAGGCGAACTTATCCTCGAACTCTTTCTTCGTCTTCTCGATCTCCGCGATGCGCGCCTGCCGTTCCGCGATGCGCGCGGCGATCTCCCTCTCTCGCTCAGCGGCCAGTTGTTCGCTCCACGTGCGCGAGGAGGCGGAAGACTGTTGGCTGGCCGCGATGGCGATACTCTCTTGCCTCTTTCCTTCATAGCGGGCCAGGATGGTCGCGCGTGCCGCCGCGATGCGCGTGGACATATTCTCCGTACTCCCCCGCCTGCCGCCATTCCCCTCTGTCGTTGCTGTTCCGTTGCTGGAATCCCCCGTAGCCGTGGTGTCTCCAAAGAGACCGAAGGTGGAGAAGTGCGTCGTGGTGCAGGTGACGGAATTGGCCGTTAAATTTACCGTGCAGCCATCCAAGGCATTCCAGCTGCTCCCATCCCAGCGGTAGATCCAGAGGGTCGGCTCGTCGTATCCGTTCATTTGATCGTCCGTGTAATCCACGGTCACCGTAATCGGCTGCAGGAAACTCGTCACGAGCGTGCTTCCGCTGATGGCGCGAATGTCGTAGGTGTGGTCGCCGATGGTGGAGACGCTGGGAGGCGTTGACGTCGCTGCGATCACCGTTTCCTTGTCGATCTTTTTGATCTGGAGGGTGAACGTGTTGGTCGCCGCACTGGCCGGGACCGTCAATGCTGCCCCCGACCCGCCGTTGGTCATGGTCAGGCTGCCTCCCGCCGTGGTCACGGCACTGCCCGTTTGGGAGCTCACCGTGGCGGAATTGGTGCAGCCTGTTGTGGTGAAGTTCAGCAGGGAGCCTGTTCCGGCATTTCCCGCCGCATCCCGTGAGATTGCCCGGTAGAAGTACTTGGTACAGACGGGCAGATCCGACAGGCTGACGCTGTGCGTCTGGACGCGGGTAGCGGTATCCGCCTCGGACGTCGTGAAACCCAGTGCTTCGGTGGTGCCGTACAGCACCTGGGAACTGGCGTCTTCATCCGTCGTCCACGTGATGTCGGCTCCCGCTGATCCGGCCGTTGCCGCAGTTCCCGAGATAACCGGCATCGTTGCGTCCGCCGTCGTGAAGCTCCATGCGGTCGTGGAGGAAATACCCGCATAGCTGTTACCTGCCTCATCATCGAAGGCGTCCGCCCCGATGAGCACGTAGTACTCGGTGCTCTCAGCCAGCGTGGCAGCCGGATTGATCGTGATGGTCGCAGTCCCTCCGCCCGTGACTTTGGCATCCTGCGCATCGATGGTCTCCACCGTGGAGTTGCCACTCGTTTTCTTGATGGTGATGTCGTTGTCCGAGCCCGCTTCAGGATCCACGGCTTCATCGAAGGTGATGACCAGATTCGCCGTGGCGGAAACGCCGGTGGCGTCGTCTGCGGGGGAGAACGTGGAGGCAGTGGTATCGCCCCAGACGAGTTCGTTGTCGGCTGCCCCCATGTTGTAGTACTCGAATTTGATCCACGCGGCGGAGCGGGCGGTTGTGCTCAAGCGGACTTCATCGATCGAACCCGTGAACGCTGCTCCGCTGTCTTTGATCTCGGCGCCGATGACGCCCGTGTTATCACTCTCGTAGTCGGCACTGAAACCGGATGT
>JAQUNQ010000110.1 GCA_028717505.1 Candidatus Peribacteraceae bacterium | reverse complement strand
TTTCCTGTTCCGCCTGTTCGCGCGTGAGGCCGGTTCCCGCGAGGAAGTGGTGCACCATGATGAGGCTCATCTCCTCGCAGGATTCCTCGTGGAGGGCGTCCCAGTTTGCGGAGGGGGCTTGGGGGGAGAAGGGGACGGACAGCGGGGAGACAGAGCGAGGAAGGGGGGAAGGGGATGATGAAGGGGGATAAGAAGAAAGAGAGGAAAGTGAGGAGGATGAAAAGGATAAAAAAGATGGAAGGGATTGAGAGGATGGGGTGTTCGTTTCGGGGGGCAGCGCCTGAGACGCTTCCTCGCTGCAACCGGCAAGGAAACAAGGAATGACAATGGCAGCCAGGAAGCGCTTCATCGTGCTTGTATTGTTGAGGAAGGTCGCTACACTCACAACCTTTTTTCCTCTTCTCCATGTTCCATTCTCTCCACGAAGCAGACGCCTATGCGGACGACAATGTCGGACGGGGGGAGTGCCTCTTCGATGAGGACGGGGGCGATGCCTTTGATGATGGAGGAGAGGCCGGGGAGGACGGAGAAATTCCTGCATCGGCGGCGATGAATCGCCATCGGTATTACGGCTGCATGCTGGCACCGGAGAGTCCAATAATCACCGTGCGCTTACACGAAGATATGCTTTGTGGCGAGTTACTGCAGGAGATCGGCTGCAGAGAGGGAAATCCGCTGGTGCAGCTGGGATCGCAGGCCGATGCATGCTTGAGAGACCTGAGGGGGTATTCCAGGGCTATCGCCTCATGTGTTCTTCTCGAGATCCTCCACATCCCGCCGCGCGAACTGGCAAGCCTGCTGGAGGGGCAGGGCATCCGCGTGAAGTTCGTCGGAAGTTTCCGTGATCGATGGGCATGAGGGAGTCGAGAAAATAGGGGACTTGGAGGAGAACACTTTCCGCGGCATACTTCCTGCATCTCCTTCACTCTTCTTCCATGAAGCTCTTCCTCGATACCGCGAACGTCGATCACGTTGCCGAAGTCGCCGCATGGGGCGTACTGGATGGCGTGACGACCAATCCCACGCTCGTCGCGAAGGAGGGGAAGGATTTCAAGGAGACGGTGCTCAAGATGTGCGCGCTGGTTCCGTGCGTGAGCGCGCAGGTGACGGCAACGGACGCGGAGGGGATGAAGAAGCAGGCGGTGGAGTATGCGGGGTGGCACAAGCACGTGGTGGTGAAGGTGCCCATGACGACGGAGGGGTTGAAGGTGCTCGCGTTCTGCAGGCAGAAGGGGATCAGAACGAACTGCACGCTCGTCTTCTCCCTCGCGCAGGCTGTCCTCGCTGCGAAGGCGGGCGCTTCTATCCTGAGCCCGTTCGTCGGACGCATCGATGACGCGGGTGAGAGCGGGATGGCGCTCATCGCGGAGATTATGCAGGCCTGGTCGCACTACAAGTTTGCGACGGAGGTCCTCGTGGCCTCCACGCGCCACACCGAGCACGTGACGGAAGCCGCGAAGCTCGGGGCGCACATCTGCACCATTCCCTACGAGGTCTTCCTCAAGCTTCCGAAGCACCAGCTTACGGACACGGGCCTCGACCGGTTCCAGAAGGACTGGGAGAAGGTGCAGAAAAACTGATAAAGATCGGCAGAGGGGATAGTTGCACTACACTAAAACTAGTGTATAATCTCACTATGGAAATAGTCCCCTCTGACGAGAATATTCTCGAGGATTTAGCGCGGATCGTCGCTGAATATGCCCACGTGGACGAAAAAATCATTCTCGCGACGACGCGATTCGATGAGATGGGCGTTGATTCCCTCAACCTGCAAGAAGTCCTGATGGAGGCGGAGGATCATTTTCACATTGCGGAGTGCGAAGGACATTCCGTGAATCTGGAGTTGAGACGGGAGAGTGTATCTTTGACAGTCGGTGAAGTGAGGGATGCCATACGGGATCATCTTACGGCTCAGTTCGCTCCAAAAGATGATGGGAAGAAGGCACGCCCCGCTAATGGGGCTGCGTGAGCAGGGCGGCACCGAGTGTTCCTGCATCGGGGAGAATACCGATGGCGAGTGCAGGGAGCGGTGTCCCCGGATACACCCACTTCGTGAGCTCTTTTTCGATGGAGGGGAGATGCGGCGAAAGGGCATGACCGGCACTCCCACCGAAGACGATGAGCGACGGGTCGATGCAGTGGGTGATGCTGGCACACATCCATGCGGCTTCCCGGATGACCTGAGGATGGAGGGATGCGCAGGTGGTTCCTTCAAGGTACTCCTCCGGCGTCTTCGCCTGCGGGCAGCGCTTTCCGAGAGCCGTGCCGGAGAGGAATTGCTCGATGTCGCCCCGACGATCGTCCGTTTTGAATGGTGGCTCACCGGGCTTCAGGAGCATGTGGCCGATCTCCGCGGCGAAGCCGTGGCTCCCATGGAAGAGCTTGCCACCGATCGCGATGCCCCCGCCCACCCCCGTCCCCATCGTGACTCCTACGACGATGTCCCGGCCCTTTCCCGCTCCGCGCAGCGCTTCCGCGAGCGTGAAGCAGTCCGAGTCGTTCTCGACGGACACGGGGAGCTGCAATTCCCTGGCCAAGTGTTCCTGCAGGGGGAAATCCTCGGCACCCGGAATGTTCGGGAGAGTGAGGATGACGCCGGCGGGGCGCTGGATGAGCCCCGGAATGCCAATGCCCACGGCCACCGTGTCTGCGGCTCGCAGTTTTTCGATGACATCGAGGAGATGCTCCACGATTTCTCTGAACGGCTTGCCCGCCTGTGTCCCGAGCTTCTCCTGCGCCTGCGGTTTCCATGTTTCTGCGTCATAGCGCACCGCTGCAATCTTCGTCCCGCCGAGGTCGACTCCGATGAGGGAGGGCATGTCGTGGGGACTGTAGCACAGAACGGAGCTCCTTCATTGGTGAGCTTTTTATACTCCGTCAAGCAACCTCACACTTCTCATCCCTGTCCATCACCTTTGTGCCCTTCGACTCACTCCGTTCGCTCAGGGCATTCTTTGCGTTACGAGTGGTCGAAGCTCCGAGTGTAAACGAGGAGCGCAGACCATGAGCGAGCGCCGCAGGTGCGAGTCGAATGGCGGAGAGGGAGGGATTCGAACCCTCGATACGGGTTTAATACCGTATACCACATTAGCAGTGTGGCGCTTTCGACCACTCAGCCACCTCTCCGTGCCGTGGGGAGTATACGAGAGGCCATCCGCGAGAGCCAGATTTCCTAGGCGGAAATCCCGTCGAGGACGGGGTCTGCCACACCGTACTGCGTGAGAACGTCCAGTGATCCTCCATTCGCAGCGAAGGTCGCATCGAGGATGTCCATCATCTCCTTCTTCACGATGATGCATCCCATGCTCTTGAAGCGGGGCTGGTCGTCGAACATGCTCTTCTCGTTCCCGTATTCGTGGA
>JAQUNQ010000109.1 GCA_028717505.1 Candidatus Peribacteraceae bacterium | reverse complement strand
CTGCAGCGCTTCCCCGGAAATTTTCCCGAAGGGATACTCTAAAGTATTCCGCTGAATATCGAACTGCCAGAAGCGCTGAGTGAAGGCAGTGAGGAGAGAGAGGCCGATGAGAATCCCGACAAGCCAGCGGCTGAAGAGATCAGGCGCTTTCGACACGAGCACTTCAAGACCCACGACGAGACCAAGGAAGATCCCGATGCCGTACCACAGGATGCCATTCCCGAGGAACATCCACTCGAGAATCATGATGGCTGTGGCAAGCGTGAGCCAGAGCAGCCAGCGCCCACGCCGCAGCCAGAAGAATGGCAGGAGGAGAAGGAGAGGAAAGAGGAGGAGAGCCGGCATCGTCGTCACGTAGTAGCCGGCGGAGTCGATATTCATCACCGTGCGCCACGGGAGGGTGAGGTAGTGGCTCCACCCCTGACCGTAGCCCCAGTAGCGATCCAACTCCTCCGTCCCCCCCGTCGGTTTGCAGGCCGGATTCTGAGGATCTACGCGCAACTCGGGAGTCAATGCGCGGTAGGGGCGCGCCGACACGACGGGAGCAGTGGACCCGGACGTGTCGAAGAGCGGATTGAAATCATTGGGCGCGCCGAACTCCAGTGACACCGGCAGAAGATGCCCCCGGAGGAGATTGTTGTGGTACACCCAGGGCACAATGGAGGCGAGGAACGTTCCTCCGAAGAGCAGGGCAATAAGCACCGTGCGCTTCGCCCGCGCTCGGCCGAGAGTGAAGGCAATGGCAACGAACACAATGCTCACAATGAAGGATGCGAGCGTGAGGCGCCCCGCACTCAGGACAGACGCGCTGCCGAAGATGCGCTGAGAGATCTGCGCGAGATTCAGAACCTCTTCCTTGAAGAGGAGGAAGCCAACCAGCGCAACACCAGTGAAGAAGCCCGTCCAATGAAGAGTGATACCGAAGAGAATGGCGCCAAGAGCGAGCGTGACCATGATGGCCGTCGGCTTCATGGCAAAGGCAAAGCCGAGGAAGACCCCCGTGAGGACGACGAGCCAGAGAGAAGGCACAAACGGCTCCTGATCCTCTTTGTCCGCCGGTGGGAAGAGAAAGGAGAAGAGCGCAAAGACACCGAGTGACCCCATCGTGAAGACCGCGTTGTCGATCTTCATGTCCGCGAAGGAGAAGTGTCCGACGAGCGGCAGGGTGTAGTAGAGCAGTGCTGCGAGCACACCGTGCCCCCTCCCGAGGAATGTCCGGGTGAAGACGAAGACGGTGGCAACAGCGAGGAGACCCGCAGTCCAGTTCACCATCATGGAAGCTGTCGCACCGAAGTGGCTGCTGTACCCGAAGAGGAGGAAACCCAGGGACGTCAGGTACTCCCACTGGAACGGCGCCATGGAGAAGATGAAGCCGCCGTAGCTCACCATGAGCCGCGGCCGGTTCAGGTAACTGCCGAGATCATCCCACCCGATAGGGAAGGGGCGCACGACCGAGAGGAAGTTCAGCGCAAGGTAACTCACGAGTAACCACACGAGGAGTGTGCGCACGCTGTACCACGGGAGGCGCACCTCACTGGAAGATGAGACGAGCGCCCTCAGCCAATAGAGCGAGTGGCGGTAGCCGATGAGTGGGACGAGGAGGATGAGAGTCCAGCCCACGGGAGACCACAGCACGTGCACCACTGCCAGCACCCAGAGAAGAACAATCCACGCACACGCACCGAGTCCGGCGCTGAGAAGTGCCTCTGTAAGGCGGGAACCGGGACGGAAACGCAGGAGAGAGAAAATCAATCTCCCCATGACCAGGAGCTCGAAGAGCAGCGCGAGGACGACGAGCACCTGCGTCAGGACGCGCGTCACGAAGGACAGCTGCACGCAGGCGGTTTTGAGATCATAGGCCTTTGCGCCGTTATCGTACTGACCGATGAGCGACAGGCAGCCACGATCACTGAGCGACTGGAAGCTCTTCTGCAACGCCTTGAGCGTCTGGGCATCCTCGCTCTTGTACACTTCCGCCGTCGGTTCGACGACACGCCGGACCGTCGCCCCGTTCACACTGGTGAAGCTCAGGACAGTGAAGATGAGCCAGAGGGAGCAGAGGAAGAGGACGAGGACCTTGAGCGGATTGAGGACCATCACAAAGGCCCACTCTCCGGCCGTAAACGCGCGCCACGCGATGAATACTCCATAGAAAAGCAATGAGAGGACCCCGTACCAGAGGAAGGGTGATGCATTCGCGAACGCATGGGCGATGAAAGGGAAGAATCCATGGAGGCCTGCACACAGGTACGAGCCACTCGGGCAGGCGAGAGCCACCGCCCCCTTGGCCTCAGCTCCGAAGAGAACCGCCTGATGGACGGGAACGCCAAGGTACGCGAGGAAGGTGAGGACCCCCCACGTGAGGAAACCCAAAAAAAGGGCGACCGAGAGGATTTGAATGGTCTGCTTCTGCATAGGAT
Organism: Candidatus Peribacteraceae bacterium; assembly: GCA_028717505.1. Taxonomy (GTDB): domain Bacteria; phylum Patescibacteriota; class Gracilibacteria; order Peribacterales; family Peribacteraceae; genus JAQUNQ01. Next base: position 980 of record JAQUNQ010000109.1, on the reverse strand, counting down.
GGGCAGAGACTATCAGAAATCGGGGCTGAGGACAGGGAAAACACTGAGAAAGGGCGGAATTCCTGCTATCCTTGAAGCCCCGTGGCGCTCGCCGTCTCCGCTCTCCGCCGGCAGTTCCCCCTCCTCACCGGAGAGAAGGGCATCGTGTATCTCGATAACGCCGCCACCACCCAGAAGCCGCGCGCCGTCCTCGATGCCATGGATCTCTTCTACGCGACGAGCAACGCCAACGTCCACCGCGGCATGCACATCCTCGCGGAGCGGGCGACGATCGCCTATGAAGGGGCACGACAGACAGTACAGCGCTTCCTTGGAGCACGCGCACTGGAGGAAATCATCTTCACGAAGAGCACCACCGAAGCGATCAACCTCGTTGCACGGAGTTGGGGGAGAAAGAATTTGAAGAGAGGAGATTGTGTTCTCCTCTCCCTCCTCGAGCACCACAGCAACATCGTCCCGTGGCTGATGCTCAAGGAGGAGATCGGTATCGAGATCCTCTGGATCGGGATCGATGACCAGGGCCACCTGAACATGCAAGACCTCGAGAGGGCGCTCAGGGGAAAGCGCGTGAAGCTTCTCGCCCTTACCGGACAGAGCAATGTCCTCGGCGTGCGTCCGAATCTCCCCTCCATCATCAGGAGGGCGCACGGAAAAGGAGCGCTTGTCCTCGTGGACGCAGCGCAACTCATCGGTCATCACGCGGTCGATGTCGCCGGACTAGACTGCGACTTTCTCGCTTTCTCCGGCCACAAGCTCTATGGCCCCACGGGCATCGGCGTCCTCTACGGCAAGCGGCATATCCTCGAGGACATGCCCCCCTTCCTCGGCGGCGGCATGATGATCAGCGAAGTGAAACGCGACCACTTCGTGCCCGGAGATCCCCCGCAGCGGTTCGAGGCGGGGACACCCCCGATCGCGGAAGCGGTCGGCCTCGCAGCAGCCATCGCATGGCTGAAGACCCTCAAGCAGAAGGAGATCGA
>JAQUNQ010000108.1 GCA_028717505.1 Candidatus Peribacteraceae bacterium | reverse complement strand
GTGGACGGCGTTACTGAGCAGGTCTTTTTCCGACGGGACTGCCATGGGAAAGGGGATGAAGGAATGAAAGCGCAGGAGGAGCTGCAGCCCTTCGCGGCTGGGGTGCGGATCGGGGATGAACGAATCCTGGAGGCTTGGTTCCGACGTCTTCTCGCACGGTGCGCAGGAAGGCGAGGGTCACCCATTCGATGCGCCCCTTCGGGGCTTACTCAGGGTGACGCTTCGCGTCAGGAGCGCCGCGATCAGTCGAAAGTGCGGGAGGGTTATAGAGGAAAAGTGCTCGGGAAGCAATCTCTTTTGGATGTTCCGTGGGCGTTCCATGCATGCGTGGAACGTCTATTTTGGCTTTCATAAAAGACAAAATTGATGTTCCAGGAACAATCGTCGCGCAATGCCTTCCCGTGGTGATTCTCTGATAGGATCATCCGTCCATGGCACAGCAGGATCAAACGGCACCGGCAACGAAGCAGGACATTGCCATGCTCATGGAGAGCATCGGGAACTTCTACGATGCTTCGGAACGGTGGAAGGAAGAGATGCTAAAGCAAATGAGTCAATGGAAGGAGGAGGTGAAGGAAGACACGAAGAGACATTTTGACGTGAGCGTTGAGCAAATCAGGCGTGATTTGCTCGGAGCGAACCGCGCAGAGATTGTTGTTCTCCAGAATAACAGCAAGGATCACAAGCAGAGGATAGAGCGGCTGGAACGCTTTACCGGAGTAGTGGCGTAGAGCGCCGATTCATCACTTCAGCTTCCCGAGGAGTTCGGAAATCGGCAGGCGCTCCTGCTTGAGGCTATCCCGGTCCCGGATCGTCACCGTGTCCTTGGTGCCCTGTTTCTCATCCTCGCCCAGCGTCCCGAAGTCCACGGTGACGGCGCGCGGCGTGCCGATCTCATCCTGCCGCCGGTAGCGCTTGCCGATGGATCCCGTCACGTCGAAGTCGCACACGAGGTCCGTTTCCTGAACAATTTTCTTGTACAGTTCTTGGGCCTTGGCGATCAGGTGTTCCTTTTTTGAGAGCGGTAATATCGCGAGGTCGTAGGGGGCGAGGCGCTTGTCGAACTTCATCACTGTTCGTGATTCACCGTTTGGGAGCGTCTCTTCCGTATATGCCTCGATGAGGAAGGTGAGGACAGAGCGGTCGCAACCGAAGCTCGGCTCAACGACGTATGGAAGGAACTTCTTTGTCGGGTCGTCAGGATCTGTGTATTTCAAATCCTGTCCAGAAAATATTTCATGCTGTTGCAAGTCGTAGTCTCCACGGTTGGCGAGGCCGAAAAGTTCGCCCCAACCCCAAGGGAATTGGTACTCGATATCCATGGTTCGAGAGCTGTAGAAAGCCAATTCTTCCTTTGTGTGCTCGCGCATGCGGAGGCGTGATGGATCAACGCCCAAGGCTATGAACCAATTCCATACCTCCTCCTTCCAACCTTCGAATGCCGATGCTTCATTTCCCGGTTTTACAAAATATTCAATTTCCATCTGCTCGAATTCACGGGTTCGGAATGTAAAATTGCCAGGTGTAATTTCGTTTCGGAATGCCTTGCCGACCTGAGCGACACCGAATGGGAGGCGCATGCGCATCGTGTCGAGGACATTCTTGAAATTTACAAAGATGCCTTGAGCGGTCTCGGGCCGAAGATAGATCTCCGTTCCTTCACCCTCGAGTACTCCTTGATAGGTTTTGAAGAGCAAATTGAAAGGTTTTGGATCCGTAAGCTCACCCCCGCAATAGGGGCATGGCAGCCGCAAGCCCGTCATACCCAATTGCTCGGAAGCAAGGTACTTCACCAGTTCTCTCATGCTGCTTTTGATCGGTGCATCCGGTGCGACTTGCTCGGCTTTTTCCAGGAATTCCGAGAGCCATGATAGTGTGACCGACGGATTGCGTACCACAGCCAAATTCGGCGCCAACTTCTTTCCCTCTTTCTGCCCCCACAGCCCGAGGTCTTCCAAAGAAACAGATTTCTTCCGGGAATAGAGATTTTGTAACGAATGGAACCAAGGACTGGCATTCATGAGTTCATCCCAGTGGTCCATTCGAATCAGTCTCTTGCAGTATTTGCATGTGCTCATGAGATCAGAGAATGAGCCGACATGTCCGCTGGCCTCCCACACTTTCGGGTTCATCAGGATCGAGCTGTCCAATCCAACCATGTCTTGGCGTTTGAAGACGAATGCTTTCCACCATTCGCGTTTCACCCGGTTCTTCAGCTCCACGCCGAGCGGCCCGTAGTCCCACGTGTTCGCGAGGCCGCCGTAAATTGCCGATCCGGGGAAGATGAAACCGCGGCGCTTGCAGAGCGACACGAGCTGATCGAGGGAGGATGCGGGCATGGAGGCGAGGGTACCAGCCTGCCGAGAAAACCGCTACTCCGAGCGGAAATGGCGGGGGATCAGGTATTCCCAAAATTACATAAATGTGATATAATTACATCAAACACAATGTCCATCCTGCGCGGGAAATTCCGGCCTCTCCTCACGGCTTGCCGCGAACCGAGCGCGACGCTCTGGTGCACGGCGTCCGCTGCGGCATCGGCGTGTCTTCCCTTCGCCGCGCATGCGCAGGAAGCAGCGGGTGCGGCGGCCGGGCAGGGCATCGGCGCGGGGGCGTTCCTCGCCATATTCCTCGGCTTTCTCGCACTCACGGCGTTCCTCTCGCGCGCGTGGATGGGGATCGTGAACGTCGCGCTCCTGGAGAACGAGCCGCTCGCCTCGATCGAGCGGCGTCAACCGTACCTTCCCTCCGCCCGCACGATCATCGCGGCTGTCCTCGGTACCGTTCTCCTCCTGGCCATCTCCCTGAAAACGATCGCCGTCCTCTCGCCGTTCCAGGGGCCGTCAGGCCCCGTCCGCGCGCTCGCGGTGCTCGCTGCGCTCGGCATTGCCGCCGCCGCCATGCCGTTCGCCCGCCGGGGGGCGCGGGAGATCCTCTTCGCCGGCATCATCGGCACGGTGATGAGCTTCATTCTCATTGCCTTCACGCATACGCTGTTCCTGCAGGCCACGCAGAACGATCCCTTCTTCATGACGCTGGGCGTGGTGGCCATCGTGCTCATCTGGCGGTTCCTCTTCGGCCCCTGGGAGGCGAGGGTCAAGGCCGCGGTGCTGGGGACATTCGTGTTCTGGATCGCGGCGAACACGCTGGCGCAGGAAACGCCCAAGGAGCAGCTGGCGCACGTCATTGCCATTGCCATCGCGGCGGTGCCCGCGCTCGTGTGGTGCCTCCTCTTCCTGCCGTACCACCGCGAGCGCCTGCGGGTGGTCTTCCTCATGTTCTTCTCGGGCATGGTCGCGACGGCACCCGTCCTCTTCTACGACGCGCTCGTGCGCAGCAAGGTCGAGATGCAGCTCTTCGTCCTCCGCATCGTTCCCGAGAGCTTCAACGTTTCGGTGCAGTCGTTCCTGCTCGC
>JAQUNQ010000107.1 GCA_028717505.1 Candidatus Peribacteraceae bacterium | reverse complement strand
CTTTCCCACGCTTCCGGTGATGCCGATGACGGTGAGTGCATCGAAACGATTGCGCACAGCGCTCGCACGGGCGAACACACGCCGCTTGAGGGCGCGGTCGATCGGCCACCACAGAGTCCATGCGACGATCAGGGCGAGGAAGGACAGGAGTGGCAGGATCGGGAGGGTGACCGGATCCATGACGTAGGCCACTGCGAAGATGATGATGAGCGCGGTCACACAGAGGGCGACGGCTTTCTGTGTCCAGACGGGGGAGGGCTGTCGATGCATGAGGACTTGCACGACGCTTAAGGCAAGGAAGGCAATGAGCAGGCTTGCCGGCCACGACTCGTTCGGGAGTACTCCGGCGACGTAGAGCGCGCCGAAGAGGACGAAGAGGAGCGGTCGGAACGTTCCGATGACTTGGCGGACGTACCCTTCGCTCCAGAGATGCTCGCGCAGGCGGTCCCATCTCCACTCCTTCACTTGCCAGAGGTAGGCGAAGGTGAGGAGCGGGGAGAGAGCTGCAAGGAGGGTGAGGCCGGGGAGAATGAAAGGGGAGGACATGGGCTTCAGGACGCGGGACTCACATGCAGGTGCTTGCGGATGACAGCTGCAATTTCGTGGGCATGATCTCTGTGGATGCGATGACGGGATCCCGGGAAGAGGTGCAGGTGACTTCCGCGGATGGCGTGATGCAGGATGTGCGCATCTTTGACGGGTGTCATGCGATCGAGGGTTCCCCAGAAGATGTTGGTGGGTGCGGCTATATGATGCAGGAGCGGCCGCACGTCCTCCTCCGTCACCCGCTTGAGCGTCTCGCGCATGAGGGGCGACGCCCGTTCGTAATCGTGGGATCGCAGCAATCTGTAGAGCGTTTTGCGGGCGAGGGGGGCAAGAGCCTTCAGTCCGGGGAGGGAGAGGAAGGCGCCACCCGCTTTGGCTGCCCAGAGGCCGAGGAGTTCGCGTGCGCCTTTGCGGTGCTTCACGCCGGCAGCGGCGCAGAGGTAGAGGCGGGTGATGGGAGGAAGTCGGGTGGGCTGTCTCGAGGCGAGGGTAATGGCGATCCTTCCGCCGTGGGAGTGACCGAGTAACAGCAATTCTTGATTCTTGATTCCTAATTCTTGATTCTTTTTTTCCAGCCACTGCGTCACCCAATCGGCATAATCATCCGTTGTCCAGGGTTTCGGCGGCTCGGGCTCCGCGCCGAACCCCGGAAGGTCGGGTGTGAGGATTTCGACGTCGGAACCGGCCAATGCAGTGCGCAGTTCGGTGAAGGATTCTTTTGATCCCCCCCATCCGTGGAGACACAGGAGAACGGGCTTGGTCATGGGGAGAGTATAGAGGATGGAGGGGGAGGCTGTGCTACACTTGAGGCATGGAAAAGATCGAAGAATATGGCGATGACAAAGGCAATCTCATACGGATCACGCAGGGGAAGGACGGGGTGGATGTCCATGCGGAGATTCGTACGCTCCCGCCGTATACCGGCGGCGCGGACAGAGCGGCGGCGCGGGGATATGCGGGAAGGCATGGATTGCGTCGGGTTTCGTAGCTTGCCCTTGTCACAGTTCGGACTCTTTTCCCTGTCCGGGTCCGGAGCAATTTGCTACCCTCTTGCGCAGTCGGTCTTTCTCGTTATGCCACGGTAGCTCAGTCGCCAAGCCCGCGCAGCGGGGCGTGATCAAAGAGTTCTCGGTTGGCTTCGATCTTTTTCACTTCTGTCCGGTTATGCCACGGTAGCTCAGTAGGTAGAGCACGGGACTCATAAGCCCGGGGTCGCCAGTTCAATCCTGGCCCGTGGCACCACGTAAAATCGCTCGCAGCGGCTCGCGATCACGTGGCGCCGCCACCGATCCAATTCATCAAGTATTCCCATAACCACAAGCGAGAAGCGATTTTACGTGTCGCGTGGCGAGCGAGCCCCATGGGAGCGCAGCAACTTTACGGGGCGGAGCGAGCTTTACGCGACTTCATTCACTTCCATTCCATCAGCCGTTGCCCTTTCGGTGTCCTTTGCTGTGGTGTGCTTTGCCTTTGGTACACTCTGTGCGTCTTTTCCCCACTCCTGCCATGTCCATCCTCAAAGAGTTCCGCGACTTCGCGGTGAAGGGCAACGCCCTCGATCTGGCCATCGGCGTCATCATCGGCGCGGCGTTCGGGAAAATCGTTTCTTCTCTCGTGAATGATGTCCTCATGCCCCTCATCGGCCTCCTGATCGGCAACATCGATTTCTCGACGCTCGCCATCGGTATCGGGAGCGCTCAGGTGAAGTATGGGCTCTTCCTCCAGTCCGTCGTCGATTTCCTCATCGTCGCCTTCATGATCTTCCTCGTCGTGAAACAGATGAATCGCTTCAATAAGAAGGCCCCGCCGGCTCCGGCGGAACCTCCGGCCGATGTGAAGTTGCTGACGGAGATTCGTGACATCATGAAGGCGAAATAGAGGATCCATTCGCCGATTCAGTGGCAAATACAAGATTTGCCCCGCTTTTTCTGTTGCACGGCGCTTCCGGGCACGTGTAGGATGCGCCTCTGTGTCATTTTCCCCAACCATTTCATGAAAGCGTTCCGTTTTCTTGCCGCTCTATCCGGCTTCGTCATCCTCTCTGCCTGCACGCTGTCCCTCCAGACAGGAAATCCTACAGAGGAAGGTTCCAGTTCCTCCGCCGACAGCTCCGCTGCCGTGAGTTCCGAAGCTGCTTCCAGTGAAGAGGCTTCCTCCGAAGCCGCTGAGAGCAGCGAGGCGGCCGCTTCTTCCGAGGAGCAGGTGAGTTCTGCGGCAGAGGTAAGTTCTGCGGCGGCAGAGGAGAGTTCCGCAGCAGCGGTCGAGGAGTCGTCCAGTGCGGCGGCCGAGTCCAGTGCAGCTGCAATTGATGTGCAGGTCGATGCGGGGGCGGCTCAGTGAGAAGGGTTCATTCGTGTGAGTAAAAAGCGGCACCTTCGGGTGCCGTTTTTGTTGCGGTCAGCTATCATGGGGGTGCTATGGATACGTCCAAGAAGAAGAAAGCATCGACGACGGCCGTGAGCGCGACACGGCAACATGAGCTGGAGGTGGAGCGCGAGAAGCTGAAGCTCGAGCTCACGCAGGTGCATAGCGAACTGGAGCGTCTCAAGGATCTCGCCGGCCGCTCGCAGGCGGATCTGCAGAACGCCAAGGAGAGACTGCAGCGCGAGGCGCGCGATATGCGGCGGTTCGCCATGGAGAGCGTCATCCAGTCGCTCCTGCCAACCGTTGACAGCTTCGATCGCGCGATCTAGCACCTGCCGGATGATCTCAAGAGTCACAATTGGGTCGTGGGTGTCGCGGCCATTGAGCGGGATCTGCAGGGCAAGCTGCAGTCGCTGGGTCTACGGAAGATCGAGTGCTTCGGCCAGATGGTGGATCCCATGAAACACGAGATCCTCCAGACCGGTCCGGGAGAGGAAGGCCGGATCCTCGAAG
>JAQUNQ010000106.1 GCA_028717505.1 Candidatus Peribacteraceae bacterium | reverse complement strand
CCGTGTGGGTTGTCGAGCGGGACCATATTCCTTTCCCTTTCCCTGAAGACGTGCAAGGCGGGATGCCGTTGTCTGCTGCAAATGAGCATAGGATGCTTTCATCTGCTGCAAACGCTCGGATCCCCCATGCCCTCCCCCGAAAAGCCCCTGTGACGTCGGGGCACCCTCTCCTCCCCCTCCTTTTGCCAGCACCTCCATGGCGGTGGAAAATGCCGGGTGCGCCGCAACCTCTCCGAGCGATTTTGCCAATGTCTCCAATCCTTTCGCATCGGCTGCCCGGACACATTTCTGGGCTTCTCCCGGTACAACCTCCATCAGCTCTCTTAAATAACGCGTGCGAAAACCGAGCGATGTCTCCCGTTCACCTCCCCCCGTTGTCCCCGTGGAAAGAAACTTCCTGGCAAGCTCCGCTGCGGTTGGGATATGTTTTCCCCCCTCCACCTCCCCGCTCAACTCATGCTCCCCCTCTTCCTCCCGCAATGAAGCCTCTAAATGCAAAGCACAACCGATGCGATGAAGGAGCTGTCCGAATTTGCCACGCTTCCGGCGCGCTGACAACGCATCTGCTGCTTGACCGCTCATCCTCCTCAGATCTGCGATTGTTACAGATCCGGCAGCGTCGGACGATTGCTGTGCTGAACCAGAGAAGGACCGGACACCCCCTTCCGATGGTCTGACTGCGAGAATGTGCAAAGCCGTGAGCTCTCCCCCCACCACCGTCGCACGAATGCTTGCCCGTTCCACACCCCTCAGGACATCCATCACGCCTGACATTTGCGGATGCGTCACCTCAAGTGTCACCGAAGGAAGATCTACGGCCAATGAGGTCTCCCCGTTCGGAAGCCGCGCAAGTTGCGGCACAACCCCTCCGAGTTGCTGACGTATTCCCGCTATGCTTCCTTGCACTTCTCCCGACGCCGAAACGCGCAGGCGGAGCTTTCCGGCTCCGTGCAAATGCGGAGAAGAAGAAACATCAGACTGATGATCTTCTTTCGGAGATGACATGCGCCAAGTATACCCCTCCCCTGCAAGTCCACATCAATCCAGATCCTTCGAACGTCTTTTGAAGTCGCTATGAATTACTTTCACTGCTCCATACAAACGAAAAGTTCGGCCTAGGGAAAACAGCTAACGCCTCTACAGCTTCGTGAAATCCAGCGCCATGATCTTCGCCCAGACGGCTTTGACGATCTTTTTCAAGTCGGCAAGATCCGATGAAGAAATCTGAAACGCCCGCGTCACGGGGTGATCCGTTCCCTCGCCGATGAAATCCAACACATAGCTCTCCGGCTTGAGGGGGGAATTTTTCTCCTCAAGGAGCAGCGCGTAGAACTTAAGTTGCCGGAAGTACTCCCCCTCATCGCGGATCTGTTTCTCCGTTTTGGAACGGCCGGTCTTGTAGTCGATGACCACAGCGCGGGCGGAGTCGGGAGAGAGGAGATCGATGCGATCGATCTTTCCCTTGATCGGCACGTCCTCGAAATGCGTGGCGACCACGTGCTCCACCTTGTGCACGATTGGCAGGGGGCCATCGAGACGCTCCTTGAAGTAGCGCGGGAGATTCTCCTCACCGTGCGCCATGAGACGCCTGCGCTCGGCATCCGTGAGGATTTCCCTCGTTTCCAGGTAGCTGCGGAATGCCGCAACGAATCCTTCCACGCCCATTCCCTCCCCTGCCATCACCTTCAGCCCCCACCTCTTGAGAGCCTCGTGCACGGCATTCCCGTAGACGAGACTCGCCTCCTTGGCTTGGGGGGTAGAAAGCAGGTCAATCTCGAGGAAAATTTTGGGGTCTTCCAGGAAGTGATTCAGCGCCGTCACGGAGAGCGCGTACTCCTTGAGGCGAGAGCGCAGGAACGCCTTCATCTCGCTGTCGAAGTCGCGCAGGGGCGCATGGAGCAGGAGCGAAGCGCCGGTCGGATCCTTGAGATCGCGCAACGCCTCCGGCAGCTTCCCCGCCTCCGCGAAGAATCCCGACGGCGAGACGGCGCGGATCTTGTCGAGAGTGGTGAGCTCCTTCGGGCAGGTGAAGATCAGTTCGCGCTTCGCCCGCGTCATGGCGACGTACGCCACCCTCCGTTCGTCCTGATTGCGCTCAAATGTTTTCTGTTCCTTCTCCCAGCCGAAGAGCAGGTCTTCCGGCAAGGAAAGACCGGACGGATGATGACGCTTGTCCCAGTGCCCCTCGCGGAAGTTCGGGAGGATGACGAGCGTGAACTCCAAGCCCTTGCTCTGGTGCGCCGTCATGAGCTGCACCCCCTTCTCCGCGAGGTGCGGGAGGCTGTAGCTCATGCGCAGATCGGAATACTCGGGGTTTTCGTAGAACTCCAGATCGTTCAGGAACGACTCGAAGCCAAATCCCGGCTGTTCATACGCGCGGTATTTGAGCCGGTCGAAGAATTCCTGCAATGCCGCGAAGTGCGGAGCGTTGAATTTCCCGCCCTTCCCCTCCCCTTTCGCAAGTTTCAGCAACTGAGACTCCTTCAGGAGGTGCTCGAGCGTGTCTACGACCGTACGGGTCGCCAACTTGTTATGGAGATCCAAGATGCAATCACGGGCAGCGATAACGGAGGAGCTGTTCGTCAGCTTCGGCAATCCTTCGATTGGAGCATCCATCTTGAGCAGAAGCTCCTGCAGCGTCATCTCCTGCTCACGAGCGAAGCCGTTGAGGCGCGCGATGTCCGCCGGGTGGCATCCGAAGCACTCGCAGGAAAGAGCGGCACTCAGAGCCGCGGTTGTCTGAGGATGAGCCACCCCTCGCATCACAGCCACCGCCTGCCGGACGTACGGATGGCTCAGGAGATCCGCCTTCCCTTTCGTCTCCACAGGGATGGCGCGCGCCGTGAGCACATCGTAGTGCATGAGGAGCTCCGCATTCGTCTGCACGAGAATGGCGATCTCCTCCGGATCGATCCCGCGGCGCAGGGCGTCCTCGACGATATCGCCCACCATCCACGCCTCCGTCGCATCACTCGGTGCGAAGAGGAGCTGCGGAGAGGGCCCCTCCGCCTCTGCGGCGGAAGTGAGGTGCTTGTCGAGGCCTTCGATACGTCCCACCAGCCGCTCGGTGTTCACGGCGATGAGGGACTCCGCCGCATCGAGGATGCCCTGCGTACAACGGTAACTCTTCGTCAGGACGATGACGGGTGCGGATGGAAAACGATCGCGAAACTTGAGGATATTGAGGAGATTCGCCCCCTGAAACCGGTAGATCGCCTGATCATCATCGCCGACGACGAAGAGGTTGGGCTTGTCTTCGGGCGTGCGTGAAGTCGTGAGGAGAGAAACAAGCTGTGCCTGTGCGCCGTTCGTATCCTGAAACTCATCGACGAGGATATACTGGTAACGCTCCTGCAACCCCGCGAGCAGCCAATCCTCCTCCGTCAGTGCGCGGATGCAGTAGAGGATCATGTCGTCATAGTCGTACCGCTGCGT
>JAQUNQ010000105.1 GCA_028717505.1 Candidatus Peribacteraceae bacterium | reverse complement strand
GGCCCCTGCCGTCTCGTCCTCGGCATCCACTTCGCACTCTCCCACTCCTTCGCGGAAACCCGCGCCTTCCTGGAAGAGGAGCTCGGCTACAGCCGCGAGAAGGCGCTCAACAAAGCCCTGGACATGAAGAGGGGCATCCGCGACACGTCCGAACCCGGCGCTTTCACGAAGGGCATCGTCTACTTCCGCGGCCAGCGGATGGTGGAGCGCTTCCTCGCGAAAGGAGGTGACCTGAGGCGCCTCTACGTCGGCAAAGTCTCCCTCCCGGACCTCCCCCTCATCGAACAGATCCCAGGGCTCCTGCCTCCGCTCCTCCTCCCCGCTTTCCTCCGCGAGCAGAGCGTGAAGAAACGGAAGAAAAAATAGGGGCGATTATTCTTGTTGGTTCGACCACGTCACCCGTTCAAGACTGGGTAAGACTGTCATCCACGTCTGACCGGGGGTGAAGATGAACTGCTCACCGTTGTCCTGCGTAAAGGAGAAACCGCTCCGCATGGCCGTCTTTGTCCAATGCCCCTGCTGGAGTGTGCCGGACCGGAAGAGGAGCGCGCGGCCGCGTCCCTCCACCGGAATGGTGAGGCGACCGTGCTCCCCCACTTCCGTCACGGGGATCTCGAGAATGAGGACATTGCGCGGCTCCGCCTGGTCCTCCACTTCGCCGTTCGTCCGCACGTACGCATCGGAGAAAGGCTGGTATGCGTAGCGCACGTTGTGAACCGGACTGTGGAAGTTCAGGCGCACCGTGAGCGCACCCGAACCGCTCAGGGATACGCCGCTTGTTTCGTACGGAGGCCACACGACCTCCTTGGATTGATCCGTGAAGAGCGACTGCATCTTCTCCCGCGTGAGGAAGAGATTGTGCGGGGCGGGGACGCTCTCGTCGCGGAGCGCATCATCGTAGTAGAAGAGCATGTTGTACGCGCGGATGTCGCCGTTCGCCGTGCGTGCGAGCGCATCGGGACTGCCCCCGGCATGGAAGACCGCCTCCGCCCACGGCAGCACGCCGTCGATGAAGTAGGAGCGGAGCGACCGCACGGGACCCACCTTCCGCGGGAGATCATCAAAATCGTAGAGCGCGGCGAAGCGCGAGATGTAGCCCTCGACGAGGAACTCTTCGACGAGCAGGGCATCCCGCAGCCCCACTTGATGCAAACGGGCCGTCTCATGGTTCTCGATCATCACTGCAACGATGTTTTTTCGATGCGAGAAGAGAGGCACGGGATTGAGCCGCGAAAGCCACGAAGCGGATGCCTCCTGCTTCTTCGCCGTCGTCGGTTTTTTCTTCACGGTCTTCCCTGCGACAGGACCGTCGAGCGGAGGGAGCACCAGACGGAGGACACCCCCCACAGTCACGAGGAGCCGGAGAGCGGCGAGGAATCCGACGGTGATGCGCAGGGAAGGTTTCACGCAAAGTTCAAAGAAGATGGCAATGAATATCCCCCACTCGCTCCTCCTATCAATCCTTCTCCTTCTTCCCACCCTTCTTCTCCTCCTTCGCGGGCGCTTCGCCCTCCGCCGGAGCCGCTGCTTCGCCCTCCGCCGGAGCCGCTGCTTCGCCCTCCGCCGGAACTCCCGCGACAGGCGGTGCGATCTCCTCTTCCTTGCGCTGTTCCTGCACTGTCGCAATGACTGCAGTTGGATCATCCTTCACCGTCACGCCCGCCGGCATCTTGAGATCGGAAACGAGGATGGAGTCGTGAATCTTCGCAAGCTTCTCCAGCGAGACGGGGATGTGGTGCGGCAGGGCCGTCGGCAGACAGCGCACGACCACGTGATCCTGCACCGCGACGAAGATCGCAGCCAGTTCCTTCACGGCCAGTGACTCGCCTTCGAAGTGAATGGGCACATGCGCCTCAATCTCCTTCTTCAGGTTCACCGCGTAGAAATCCACATGGGCGATGCGGTTGCTGACGACATCGAACTGCACCGCATGGAAGAGGACGGGAACCTTCTTCCCGCCGGCATCGAGCTCCACGAGCGTGCTCTCTCCTGCCTTCACGTACGCCTTGAAGAGATCGTTGTAGACGCACTGCAGGGGGGAATTCTGCACCTCGTTGCCATAGAGGACGCACGGGACCTGCCCCTTGCGGCGGAGGGTCGCAGCGGTCTCCTTCGCGCGCGCCGTTGCTGTAAGCGGAACCATCTCCATGGGAAAGCCCGAAAAGGGTACGGGAGGAGGAAGGGGCGGTCAATAAAGAAGAGGGGGGTTTTGCGGAGATTTCAGGAGGAATCAATGAGTATTGAAAACCTCAAATCCATTATGTCCTTGTCAATCTCGCACTCTTCCACTTCCAAAAGTACTTGAGAGCGCTCACGACATGCGCCCGCGCCGTGCGCTTGGTGAAGAGGGTCCATACTCCGCCCTCGCTCAGACGCACTTTGATGTCTCTGGCCGAGACGAGCGGGAAGTAGACGACGCGCTTGCCCCGCGCCCAGATGCGGCGACAGAGATCGGTATCCTCGAAGAAGAGGAAGAAGCGCTCGTCGAACCCACCGAGCTCCCCGAAGAAGGAGCGCCGGATGAGGAAGCAGGCGCCATGGACCCAATCGGTCTCCTGCACCTGCGAGGCATCGCGATCCCGCTGGAGGTAACGGTCGAGGCGCCGCCGGAAGAGGTGCTGCAGGAAGGTCCGCTTGATGAGGACATCGGGGAGGGTTGGGAAGGCGCGGTGCGAGTCGCGGAGCGAGCCATCGTCGTAGACGAGCCGCGGCGCGAGGATGCCGATCGTCGGATCTTCCCGCAGGGCGGCAATGAGCCTCTCGAGCCCGTCGGGCTGCAGCTCGTTGTCCGGGTTGATGATGAAGAGGAATTCCCCGCGTGCCCGCCGGATGGCGAAGTTGTTGCCCCCGCCGTAGCCGCGATTCGTCGGCACTTCGATGATCTTTACCTGCGGATGACCACCGAACCGGACGCGCAGGACCCCGATGGAGTCATCCTGCGAGTGATTGTCCACCAGCAGAATCTCGAGGCGGTCCGCAATGGTCTGGGCAAGCATGGCCTGCACGCACTTCACCGCTGCCTGCGGCGTGCGGAAGTTCAGGACGACTGCGGAAACCAGCGGGTGCTCCACTGAGGTATCATACCGCCGTGGCCCGGGAAAATCCTCACCTCAGCACGCTCCGAAAGCGCATCGCGAAGATGACCACGCTCCCCGGCGTGTACCGCTGGCTCGATGCGCGCAGGGCAGTCCTCTACGTCGGAAAGGCGAAGAACCTGAAGAACCGCCTCAAGAGCTACGTGCAGAGGGACACGGCACCCCTCGGCCCATGGAAGCAGGCGCTCCTGAAGCACGTCGCGGACGTGGATATCACCGTGGTCAATTCCGAGCTGGAAGCGCTCATTCTGGAGACGAACCTCATCAAGCAGCTCAAGCCCAAGTACAACGTGCTGATGAAGGACGACAAAAATTACGTGTACGTCCGCATCACGCTCGCGGCCCCCTTCCCGCGCATCGATGTCGTCCGGAAGATCG
>JAQUNQ010000104.1 GCA_028717505.1 Candidatus Peribacteraceae bacterium | reverse complement strand
CGCACTCGCGGTGAACTTCTGGGCGGCGGTGTGCGGCGTGCTCTCGCACGTCCTGCTCTTCGCCCTCCTCGCTTTCGCACCCCCTGTTCTCCGCACGATGCGAGAGGGGTGGGAGGAATGGAGGGCGCGACGCGCCGAGCCCGAAGCTGAGGAAGCCCCCGTCAGCGAGACCACATCGGAAGACCCCGCCAGCGACGGGGCTTGACCGCATTCCATCACTTCTCGGCCCCCCTTCGCGGGGCCGGACGGACGCAACATCGCAAGGTGCTGCGTCCGGTTTTTATGTGCGCATTTTTTTCACCACCTTCTCCGCACCAGCAGCATCACTCCGCCCACGAGGGACCCGCCCCCGAGGAGAAGGTACTCCGTCATCCACGAGAGAGCGGCGGCGGACGTGCGGGGCTCGAACGTGCCCCCCGTCACGACGAGCGATTCGAGTCCCTCGGGAATCACCGTCATGGAAGTACCCGTCTCCGGCGCGGGAAGATGGGTGACGTACTTCACCTTACCGGACGGTTTCCGGGAAGAAGAAGAGGATGAGCTCTTCGCCTTCTTCCCCGCCGTCTTCGCGGGACGGGAAACCTTCGCTTTCACCGGGCCGGATGAATGGTTGGACGACAGCGCCGAGGACGAGGACAGCGCCGATGCGCTCGACGCCTCCGCGGAAAATTCGTTCGGCGCGTCCGGCGTGAGGAGCGGCGTCCACGCGCGCGTGCCGTCCTCGCACAGGGCATAGGACTCGCCCTCCTCCGCGTCCTCGTAGGAGACATCCTCCGCGAGGAACCCGCCCGGACCGAAGAGACGCACGTGGTCATCCCCGTTATTGAGCGCGAGGCCCGTGGTACCGCGCGACAGGACGAGGAATCCCTGCGGGACGATCCGCGCAAAATCCAGCTTGAAGGGACTGCTCCCGCCCTCCCCGTCATCGAGGGTCCAGCCGCAGAGCGCAGCCATGCGCCAGGTCCGGTTCTGGAGCTCGATCCACTCCCCCGCCGCCTCGTCCTCCTCCGGGTCCGGCAGGAATTCGCTCACGACGATCCCGCTCTCGAAAAAATCCGGCACGCAGTGAGCGGCAACGGAAGAGGCACGATCCTCCGCTTCCTCCGTCTCCTCCGGCAGGACGGTGACGGTGAGTGTGCGCTCGGCCGTCCCCGCGCAGAAGTCATGCACGGTGAGCCGCACGACACGCAGTCCCTCCTGCGTGAATGCGTGCGAGGGGGGATTGCAGGAGGTGCCGGTCGCGCCGTCGCCGAAGTCCCACGCGCAGGTGGCGGAGGCGAGGGAACCACGCGCCACCTCCGCCGTAAGATTCAGGGAGAGCGGACTCCTTCCTTCCGTGTCGCCCGACTGGATGACGATCTTCGGGTCGAGCGCGACGAGCGTGTTCGGCGCGCCCTCCGTGGGAACGCAGAAGGGGCGAAGCAGTACGGGAGACGCAGGATCGCGGCCGAAGCTCACCTCCTCCGCCGTCTCGGCGTACGTCCACGCATCCACGAGCGTGGCCCCGCTCATCAGGCTCACCCGCTCGCCGGCGTTGTCGAGCGCGAGCTTCGTGACGGATTTGCGGAAGCTCACGTGCTCGCCGGGCGCGAGGAAGAAGCCCGAGCCGCCCCGCGGCGGGATGACGTAGACCGCGGGCGAGTTCCCGTCGTCGAGCGTCCAGCCCGCGATGTCCGCCGTCTCCGCCCCGAGGTTCCCGACCTCGATCCACTCCTCATCGTCCGCACCGAGGGGATTCGCGAGGACTTCGGTGATGAGGACAGAAGGGAAAGAAGAAAGAGAGGATGAAAAAGATGAAGAGGATGGAAGGGGTGAAGAAGATGAAGAGGATTGCGAGGAGGAAGAGGATTCAGAGGAGGCAGAGGAGGCAAAAGAGGCAGAGGAGGAAGAGGGAGAAGACGAGGATGGCGAAACATCCGAAGACGGGGAACCGGGCGTGCCGAAGATGGGGACGCCGGACTTGAAGCCGGAGGAGACAACCGCCGTGCGCCAGTTCTCCTTAATCGTGCCGGTGAGGGAGAGATCGATACGCTCCATGCTCGCCCTGGCACCGGTCCCCGTGGGATTCGATCCCGCGAACGGCGCGCCCACTCCGTCATCCACCTCGTCGCGCACCGTGCCCGCGCTGTCCCGGAGCCGGAGGAGGAGCTTGGTATTCGGGAGGCTCATCGCAGAGGTCGTGCGCCACGGCTCCGCCTCCAGTCGTGAGGAAGCCGCGGGGAAATTACTGATGACGCGGACATCGCCCGCGGCGATGGCGTCCCCCGCTCCGAAGGCGTAGAGCACTCCCTCCTCTCCCGTGCCCTTCAGGCTCGTCAGTGTCCATCCCGCAAGATCCGCAGTGCCCGTCCCCCTTCCGGCGATCTCCACCCACTCATCGGCCGTGGAGAGATCCGACCCCATCCACATCACTTCGCTGATGACGACGTCGGCCTGCGGGGACGTGTCCATCACCGCTCCCGACTCCGCGGAGACATGCCATCCTTCTCCCGCCACGCAGAGGAGCACGGATAGAGTGAGGAGATACGCGCGGAGGAGCCGAAGGGAAAATGTGGGCAGCGCCAAAGGGGCCCATTGCAGCAAAACCGTGAACATCGGGAGAGCCCCCGCCCGGGTGCAGCGGGACCGGACACTTGGTTTTCCGCTTCAGGATCAGTTTTCTGAGGTTCCAATTGCCTCCGGAACCTCGGGGGTTTCTTCCGGAATTTCCTGCGGCTCGCGGCCGCTCCGGACCCACCACACCGCCTCGTCAATCTCAAGACCAAATCTCTGCATGAGGCTCTCTACCTTCATCGCAAGTGCTCCCCTGCGATCCACCTCACTGCAATCCACATCGCGGCCATCACCCGGGAAGCATTGCGTGAAGAGCCAGTGATTCTCTCCGAGGCCGGCTATGGCACGACAATACTGACAAAAGTTATTTCGTCAACGAATTCTTTCGGCTTGCGCGAGCGCAGAGGGCTTGAGAAAGCCATGATCTTTTCCTTCGCACGAACACTGGTTTCGGGGTAGAATGCATACAACATAATGCTTATCCCTTCCCTGACACTTCCCCCTCCGATTCCTCCCCCCACCTGTGACTCATCCTTTTGAAGATTTGTCGGCTTCCCTTCATCAGAAGTCTCCTTGCAGGTAGGACAAGAATCGGCAGGTGAGTTTCTACTTCCCTGCCCCCTGTTCTTATGGAATACACCATCATTTTTCTCGCCCTCCTCGGGGGATGTTTCCTCGGGCTCCTCGCCGGATGGTTCTGGTTCAGCAAAGGAAAGAAGCTGAGTGCGCATCTCGAAGCGGAAATCGCGAATAAGGAGCGCGAGGCCCAGAAGCTCGAGGCGCGACTCGAGCAGGCCCGCGCCCAGATCAAGACCGCCGAGGCCGAGGCGCGCGTGACCGCGAAGGAGATCCTGAGCGAGGCCAAGCAGCATGCCGCCGAACTGGAGGCGAAGCTCGAGAAGGAGCAGGGTCGTCTCGAAGAGAAGGAAAAATCCCTCGACGAGAAGGTCCGCGAGGTGGAGAGCCAGCGCGCCTCCCTGAAGAAGCAGGAGGAGGAGGTCGGCC
>JAQUNQ010000103.1 GCA_028717505.1 Candidatus Peribacteraceae bacterium | reverse complement strand
GTGGGGGGAATTCTTCCCGCTACAGTTTATCCCCTTCGGCTACAACCAGTCCCGCGCACAGGAATACTTCCCGCTCACCAGGGAACAGGCGGCGAAAGAAAATATTCCGTGGTCCGACTACCTCTCGCCGGTGCCGGATGTGAAGCGCATCATTTCCGCCGCCCAGGCCCCCGAGAAGATCGCGGACGTTCCCGATGACATCCTCAACTGGGCGATCCGGTGCGAGGAGACCGGGAGACCCTTCCGTATCATCAAACAGGAACTGGACTTCTATCGACGAACGGGTCTGCCGCTCCCCCGAAGGCATCCGGATCAGCGCTACCTGGATCGCATGGCACAGCGTCGTCCGCGGAAGCTCTGGAAGAGGCAGTGCATGAAATGTCAGAAGGAGATCGAGACGGCGTATGCCCCCGAGCAGCCGGAAACGGTGTACTGCGAAAATTGCTACCTTCAAGAAGTCTACTAAAGCAATTTTCGCCCTGAGTGAGGAGCGAAGCGACGAATCGAATGGGCGAAGAGTGTTATTTGAAGGAGGTATACTGAGCTTCGATGCAGAAAACCTGCATAAACCCTTGGTGCAAAAAAACCTTTGAGATCCTTCCTGAGGATCAAGAACTCTTGAGGAAGTTCGACGTGCCCGATCTGACCCACTGCCTCGATTGCAGACACCAGTGGCGAAGCATGTTCCGTCCCGCGCTCTTCTTTCACCGCCGTTCCTCCTCCCTCTCGGGCAAATCCATCCTCACGGTGTGCTCTCCAACCAATCGCTTTCCGGTGTACGCCATCGACGAGTGGTGGTCGGACGCTTGGGACGGCCTCTCCTATGGGAGACCGTATGACTTTTCGCGCCCATTCTTCGATCAATTCACAGAACTCCACGACCAGGTCCCGAAAATGGCCAATGGCAACGAGAACTGCGAGAACTGCGAGTACTGCAACGGAGCGGGCAATGCTCGCGACAGCTACTACTGCTCCACCGTGCACCGCTCACAAGATGTGTACTACTCGGAACGAGTGACGGGGTACTGCAATGACATTGTAGATTGCCTGCGCTGCCAGCGCTCAGGCGAGCTCTACGAATCTATTCAGTGTGTCAACACGCACTTCGGAAGTTTCCTCGTGCAGTGCAATGACACGCGCGATAGCCACTACTGCATCGATTGTCAGGGATGTCACGACTGCCTCTTTTGCCATAATCTCCGCAATGCCTCGTTCATGGTCTTCAATGAGAAGATCTCCGAAGAGGAATTTCATCGCATCAAAAGCGAAACGCTCGACGGGAAATATTCCACTTACCTCAAGAATCTCCAGAAGTTCGAGTGCGTGCACAGGGAAACAATCTGGAAGAATCTCCACCAGGTGAATTGTGAAGATTGTGTGGGCGACGCTCTCGTCCGATGCTCCCGCTGCTACCAGTGCTTCGCGAGTTTCAACGCCCAAGACGTGCGGTACGCATGGGATCTCACGCCGAGCGAGAAGTGCGTCTCTGCGATGGACATCACGCAGGGGGGCATTGGGGAGCTCCTCTACAACAGCCAAGGCCTCGGCGGGGGGAACTACTTCATGCGCATGTGCATCCGCTGCCGTCTCTGCTCGCACCAGACCTACTGCATCGACTGTTACTCCTGCAAGGATTGTTTCGGGTGTACGGGGCTCAAAAGTAAACAGTATTGCATCTTGAACAAACAGTACACAAAGGAGCAATACGAAGAACTGATGCTGAGAATTGTTGCGCACATGCGCGAGACCGGAGAGTGGGGGGAGTTCTTTACACTTTCACTCACTCAATGCGGATACAACCTTTCCAACGCACAAAGATACTTCCCCCTCAAGAAAGAAGAAGTACTGCGGCGAGGCTGGAAATGGGAAGAGATGAAGGAAGAAACGCCGAAGGTCGACCAAATTATACCAGCAGAACAGTTGCCCGATGCCATTGAGGAAACAACAGACGACGTGCTCGGCGCAGCCATCGTCTGCAAAAAAACCCGCCGCCCCTTCAAGGTCATACGCAGAGAACTCGAATTCTACCGCACGATGCATCTCCCGCTTCCGCGCACTCATCCAGACATACGCATGCAGCGCCGTTGGCAGTCCTGCAACCCCTTCAAACTCTGGACCCGCCCCTGCATGAAATGCGGAAGAGAGATGCAAACGAGCTTTGCCCCCGGGCGACCGGAAACGGTGTACTGCGAAAATTGCTACCTTCAAGAAGTCTACTAAAGCAATTTTCGCCCTGAGTGAGGAGCGAAGCGACGAATCGAATGGGCGAAGAGTGTTATTTGAAGGAGGTGTATTAGAGAGGAATCAGGAATCAGAGCGACGCCCTGATACACAGATACTCTGACATTCTGATATTCCCACCATCAGGGTGAGAGTAAAATTCACCCGCTCAATGTCCACCCCACACTCCGCCATCGTCGGCTTCGGCATGGAGATCCCCGCGCGACGCATCACCGTGGAGGAAATCGCCGCACACTGGGGACGCAACCCGAAGGAAATCACCGCCGGGCTCGGCGTGAGGGAGAAAGCGGTTGCGAGCGCCGAGGAAGACAGCTTCACCCTCGCCTTCGAGGCCGCGCAGCAGGCCATCCGCATCGCCGGCATCCAATCCTCCGAGATCTCCGCCGTCTACGTCGGCTCCGAGAGCCACCCCTACGCCGTCAAACCCACGAGCGGCATGCTCGCCGCCGCGCTCGATCTGCATCCGTTCTCCTTCTGCGCGGATTTGGAATTCGCCTGCAAGGCGGGAACCGCCGGCATGCAGATCGTGGATGCGCTCATCCGGAGCGGCCAGATCACCTACGGGCTCGCCATCGGGACGGACAAGGCACAGAGCAAGCCTGGGGATGCCCTCGAGTACACGGCTGCCGCGGGAGCCGCCGCTTTCGTGATGGGGCCGGAGAGCGCTCCGAACGCCCTCGCGCGCATCGAGGCGACGCTCTCCTTCACCACCGATACCCCCGACTTCTGGCGCTCCGCGCACGCCCCCTATCCCGCTCATGCGGGACGCTTCACGGGGGAACCCGGCTACTTCCTCCACGTGCGCGAGGCGCTGAAGGGCATCCTCGAAACAGCCAAGGTGAAGCTCGCGGAGATCGACCATGTCATCCTCCACATGCCGAATGCCAAGTTCCCGAGCAGGATCGCGAAGGAGTTCAAGATCACCAAGGAGCAGATGCAGGCGGGCTTCATCGTGCCGACCATCGGCAATACCTACAGCGCCTGCTCGCCGCTCGGCCTCGCCCACGTGCTGCAGGCGGCACGCAAAGGGCAACGCATCCTCCTCGTCTCCTACGGCTCGGGCGCGGGAGCGGACGCCTTCCTCTTCACCATGCTGCGCGACGGCGTGAAGCTGCCGTTCGACGCGCGGGAGATCCGCTACGTCTCCTACGGGGAGTACCGGAGAAACTACGAGGAAATTCCCGCGCACTGACTCTTTTTTTGCTATCCTTCCCCGCGCATGCAAGCGGATGTGTATCTCATTGGAGCGGGCCAGACCCGTTTTGGCGAGTGGTGGGGCAAGGGACTCAAAGACCTGATGGGCGAAGCCGTGGACGCCGCAATGGATGGC
>JAQUNQ010000102.1 GCA_028717505.1 Candidatus Peribacteraceae bacterium | reverse complement strand
CGTGATAGGCTGGGGCCGAGCTGCCCGCGTAGCTCAGCTGGATAGAGCGCCTGGCTTCGGACCAGGAGGTCGTGGGTTCGAATCCTGCCGCGGGCACCATTCGGCTCCCCCGCATGCGCGGGGGCGCTCATGGTCTCCGTCCCGCATCTGCGGGACTCCGACCGTTCCATTTTCGTCATCGGGGTATACTGGGGCCATGGTGATGCTCCCTCTTCTTTTTAGCGTGTTCCTTTCCACGGCTTCCGCGCAGGAGGCGCCGTTCATCGACGTCGTCGGTCATCCGCACGAGCAGGCGGTGGAGTTCCTCCACCAGCACGGGGTTGTGGCGGGCTACGGGTACGATCTCTTCCGTCCGGATGTCCTCGTGAACCGCGCGGAGTATCTGAAGATCCTCCTCCTTGCGGTCTATGGCGCCACACTCCCCGCGGAGAAAGATTTGCGCTGCTTTGCTGATTTTCAGGGGCAGGCGCAGTGGTACTGGCCCTATGCCTGCGCGGCGAAGGAACGGGGGGTTCTCTCGGGCTATCCCGATGGCACCTTTCGTGGGGAGCGTCCTGTGACGCTCGCCGAAGCACTCAAGATGGCGGACCTCGCGTGGCGCATTCCACTCCCGCGTTTCGTGCGGGTGCCGGATGCCTGGTACACGCAGTTCTTCGATGCAGTGGCGAACACGAAGGTCCTCTCCTACTTCCGCAGTGAGCCGCTTCATCCCCTCACGCGGAGCGAGGTGGCATGGATGTTCCTGGAGCTCGGGCAACCCATTGCGACGATCGAGCGGACAACGAGTGCGAGCAGCCGGAGCATGTCGAGCGTGGCCTCCTCCCGTGCCTCCTCTTCTTCCAGCTCATCGCGTTCCTCATCCTCCTCTTCCGCTCCCGCTGTCTGCGGGAACGGGATTCTGGAGCAGGGGGAGCAGTGTGACGACGGCAACAAGCTCGACGGCGACGGGTGCAGCAGTATCTGTGTCATCGTGCCGGAGCCCATTCGCCATGCGATGCTCCGCGTTGACCAGCAGTCACAGGCCGCGAGTGTTGCGCTCTCTGCGGGGGCGAAGGATGTCCCACTCCTCGTATTCGATGCTTCCGCCGCGCGACAGGACGCGCGCATGACGACGCTCCTCCTCACGGTGAGCGGCTCCCTCACTGCGGTGAACAATTACCGTCTCTTCCTCACCACCGATGGCGTGCATGAGACCCTCGTGGATTCCGGGCTCCTGCGTGGGAGTGAGGTGACCTTCTCCGGCTTCTCCGTCCTCGTGCCGAAGTCGGAGACTGTCCGACTGACCGTGAAGGCGAATATCATCGAGAACGTCGCGCCGGCGGCCTTTGCCCTCCGCTTCAATACCGCGAATCCCGCGTACATCGAGGCGGTCGGCACGGAGGATGGTCGCGCCCTCACGGGCATCCAAACGGACTCGGGGGCCTGCACGGGCTTCAACATCTGCTGGATCACCGTGTATACCAAATCCTCTTCCACGATCACCGTGGGGGAGCAGGGCAACCTCTTCGTGACGTCGAGCACGACGCCGGTGAGCAGCCATCAGCTCCTCGGGGGTCAGCTGAGTCCCGATCTCCTGCATCTCACCTTCCATGCCTCGCAGGAGGACATCGAGGTTCGCACCCTCACCATCGCCGGTGGCTCAGACGATCTCACACGACTCGAGCTCTACGAGCCCGGTGCCACGACGCCCGTCGCACTGGCCACTGCGGCGCAGTGCGAGGTGGTCACAACCGGTCAGTTCTGCGCGTCGCTACACTTCGTCGTCGGCAAGGATCAGACGCGCGACCTTCTCGTGCGCGCGCTCGTGGAGGCGGATGCCGAGGGCGCACAGAGCGGAGACACAGTCGCCCTCATGCTCTCCCCCTTCCTCACGGCGCTGGACAAGGCCGTGGAGGCACGGGGAGTCGCGTCCCTGCAGGACCTTGCGCAGAATGACGGCGATGGGACGGCGGATGGCGAAATCTTCATCGGTCGCTCCAGTGCCGGTTCAAACAGTCCCATCACCGGACCGACGCACGACATCGTCTTCGCAAAGATCGCGAGCATCACGAATGCGCACTCCGATGCGGACAATACGCTCGTTCCCTCGGGGCTGGCCTCCATCGCAACCTTCCGTTTCACCGCCGCGCCGAACGTGAACAGCTTCGGCGGGCTCAACCGCGTGGAGCTCCGGAAGCTCACCTTCTCGGTCTCCGCGGTGAATGTGCAGTTTCAGGGTGGGAGCTTCGTCCTCTTCAATAAGCTCAACTCCTCCACGACGGTGCGGTGCACCGAGAGCGGGGTGACGGAGAACTTCACGGTGGTCTGTGACAATCTCGCTGCGGGGACGATCGCAGCGGAGATCGAGCAGGACAAGACGATCGACCTGGTTCTCCGAGGCACCATTGCCGCACAGGCGGCGAGCGGCGTCCTGAGTCTGCAGGTGAGCCTCACAGGGCTGGGGGATCGCAGCAGCGTCGGACCCGTGGAGTGGAGCGATCAGGCGACGACCTTCACATGGGTGGATCTCACGGAAACTTCCGTCCGATCCACGTATTACAGGACGCCGTGAAGGGGGGAGGCTCTTGACGGGGCGCTTTTCTCCGGTAGCATTTAGAAATCTGTCTAAATATCTGTATGTCGAATGAGGTTTTCAAGGCACTGGCTGATCCGCACCGCCGGCGCATCCTTCAGCTCCTGAAGAAGCGGAGCATGAGCGTCACGGATATCCAGAAGCACTTCGCCTTCACGGGGGCCACCCTGAGCCACCACCTCGATGTCCTCAAGCGCGCTGATCTCGTCACCACCGAGCGGCGCGGCCAGTTCATCCATTACGCGCTGAATACCTCCGTCATCGAGGAGGTGCTCTCTGCTTTTTATTCCCTCTTCTCCTGCTGACCATGGATACCGCCCCGCGCTCCGGCCTCTCGCTCCTCCGCATCCTGCAGCTCCTCATTCTCCTTGGGATGTTCCTCGCTGCGGCCCTGCTCTACCGCGTACTCCCCGAGCAGATCCCCACGCACTGGAACTTCATGGGACAGGTCGATCAGTACTCGGGCAAGGTGTTTGGGACGTTCCTCCTCCCCAGTGTCGCGCTCGTCCTCTCCCTCCTCTTTCCGCTCTTCCAGAGGATCGACCCGAAGCGGGAGAACTACGCCGCCTTCGCGCATGCGTGGGAGGTCTTCCAGCTCGCCCTCGTGGGCTTCATGGCCTACATCTTCGCGGTGCAGATGTACACATCACTGCATCCCGAAGCCTCCGTGCTCGTGGGGCGTTTTGTGATGTTCGGCATCGGCGTACTCCTCATCCTCATGGGCAACTACATGGGGAAGATCCGGCAGAATTTCTTCGTGGGCCTGCGCACGCCGTGGACCATCGCGGACCCGGAAGTATGGGGGAAGAGCCAGCGCTTCGGCGGATGGTGCTTCGTCCTCGGTGGACTCGCGATCATCGTCGTTTCCATCCTCTGGGTGGCTGTTCCCGCGCTTCTCATCAGTATTTTCGTCTTCGTCGTCTTTCTCCCCATGGTGTACTCGTACATGCTGTTTCGGAGGAAGAATTGATGATCGAAGCAGATGCATCCTCGCAAGGTGGACGGCTCTGCCTGGGCGCGTTGTCATTCTGAAAACGGCCCTCTACACT
>JAQUNQ010000101.1 GCA_028717505.1 Candidatus Peribacteraceae bacterium | reverse complement strand
AGAAACATCTCCCCTTCATCGTCCTTGGCGGAGGGGCAAATCCCGTCTTCGCAGACGGCACGATTGAGGCTGTTGTCGTGCATGTTGCCGCGGACGCTGTGGAAGTACGCGGAACGACTGTGCATGTCGAAGCGGGCAAAATTCTCGCGAGCCTCGTCGCGGAACTCGCGAAGCGCGATCTTGATCTCTCGCCGCTCACGGGCATTCCGGGAACGATCGGGGGTGCCATCTTCGGCAACGCCGGACAGGGACCGAAAGGTGTATGGATGAATCATTTCGTTGAGGAGGTCACGGCTTTCGTCGATGGGACTTGGCGTACATTCACGCGCGAGGAATGCGCTTTTCGCTACCGGGAAAGCATCTTCAAGGAGCTCCCTGCCCCTCTCATCTGGGAAGTGACGCTCTCCTTCCCCACGCGACCGGCGCAGGAGATCCTGCACGATATCGAGGCGCTCCTGAAGCGCCGAGCCGAAGCGCAGCCCTTCGCGCGCACGGCAGGCTCCTGCTTCAAGGCGCTCGCGGACGGCACGCCCGCATGGAAGCTCATCGAGGCTGCGGGGCTCAGGGGGCTCAAGATTGGTGATCTGCAAATCAGCGAGAAACATGCGAACTTCCTCATCAACACGAACACAGCGTCCTTCGAGGATCTCCTCTCTGCTGTGAAAAAAATTCGTGCCTCCGTCCCCGCCCCACTCCAGCTGGAGATGCGCCTCTTCGAGAGAAACGGCCACGTCCTCACATGACTGCTATAATGCCTTTTTTGCCTTCACAAAAAGAGGAGGGAGGACGGCTCCTCGGTTCCCTAGTGAAGGCTCCTCGTCAGAATGGGAGATCTTCCACCTTGATCTCCGATTTGTACTGAATGTCGGGGATATCGGAGGCGGCCACGGGAGCGGCGGAGGGCGCGGCGGAGGCGCGGCTGGAAGATCGTGGCGCGCGCTGCGCGCTCGCCTCCACGGACTCCATCGCTGTCCGATTCTGCACGCCGAGGAGGCTCACCTGATCGGCAATGATCTCCGTCGTGGTCCGCTTCTGCCCCTGCTGTGTCTCCCAACTCCTCGTCTGCACGCGCCCGGAAACGTACGCGCGATTCCCCTTGCGGATCGCACGGCTCACCTCATCCGCGAGTGTTCCCCATACCACCACATTGTGAAATTCAGCGCGCTCACGGTCCTCCCCCGTCCCTTTCTCCTTCCAACGATCATTGGTGGCAACACCCATGGTGAGCACCTGCTGCCCGCCGGTCGTCGTGCGGATTTCGGGGTCGCGCGTGACATTCCCCACGATTTCCGCGCGATTCACGGAGGTGAGGATTTCCTTCGCCCCCTCCGGCGTGGGGAGCTGCCCATCCTTCGGATCGAGGAGGATCATCTCGAGCGCCACGATCTTCGTCTTCGACCTCTTCTCCTTGGTCGTCTGGTCCTCCCAGCTATCCGTCTGGAGGCGCCCCGCAATGAAGAGATGGGAACCCGGTCGCACATACTGGCCGGCAAAGTCCGCCATGGACCCCCACGCGGTGACGACATGGAAGGATTTGCCCTGCAGGATCTCTCCTTTCTCCGACTTGAAGGAGAAGGGCACGATGAGATTCAGGTCGACGACACTCGTGCCGCCGGGCGTCTGCCTGAGTTCGATGGGTTGTGTCTGGTAGCCGACGAGATGTACGCGATTGAGAGAGAACATGCTACGAGGGGGAAATGGAAGTAAAGAATGCCACGCTGTCTTCAGGAGAAAGCATTCTCACTGAAGAGGATTGTGTACAAAGGTACACCGTTTTTCCGGCGGTGGACAACCACCTCCCCTTGCATCGCGGGACCCGACGTGTCGCGGCGACTTTCCATGGCGGAAACACCATAGAGAAAAGCCAACGTCCATTTCGTCAATCTTTGTTATTCAGCGCGCTCCAGCCCCACGCGGTACGATGGAAGAACGCGCGGTATGCACATGCAATCCTTTCTCCACCGCCCCCTCTCCCGCATCCTGATCGCGACGGTCTCCGCTGCGCTTTTCTCTCTGGGGAATGCTTCTGCCGCCGCGCTCCTCAAGGTCAACATCGATCCGGGGAATTTTGATGAAATGAAAGTGGAGGTGAACAAGGTGCAGGGGGACCTTTCCAACGCCCAGTGTGGAGGATGGAACTTCGAACAATCGCTCAAGGATGTGCGTATCGATGGAGGAGACAAGGGCGCTGTGCCCAGAGTGACCGGCGCGCCGGGGAGGAAGGGCATCGTCTTCGACGGTGGTGATACTGTCATCCCCCAGGTCCTCGAGAGCGGGATGTCGCTGCGCGAGGAGAACACCGGCGCGAAGAAAAACGGCTTCGCCTTCCCGAACAAGGAGCAGGCAAGCGGGTGGTCCACGGTGTGCAATGTCCGGGAATGTGAAGGATCATTCCCCTACATCAATGAACTCCCCAATCAGATCCCCTGTAAGAACCGCGGGGAGTGCAGGGACATGTGCCCCGAGCTCAACCTCTGGCAGAAGAACCACATGATCTGCACGGCGACGTGGACAGAGTGGGAATGGCAGCTCGTCGGATGGGACGAGGAGGGCAATGAAATATGGGACTGGGTCCCCGTGGAGAGAACGGATACACGGGATGAAACGAGCCCCTGCTACAACATCGAGCATGTGGATGAGAACGGAATTCCGTGGGACCTGTGCCACCCAGGTGACAGTTGGAAGCCCCTGGATCAGCGGATGCAGGAGGAGCGACCGGATGCGAATGTGTCCTGCGAACTCAACGAAATGCGCTACTGCTGCTCGGAATCCATCGTGAATGACAGGAATGAAGACCCCTCGCGCAACTGCCTCCCCTGTCAGGGGGACGGGCTCGAGGTCGGCGGAGGGGGAGGCGACTACAACGGCGATGGTATCGGGGACCTCTACCAAACCGGCTGCCGCAAGGGGAAGAATGCGACGGAGAACGAGGGAAACGGTCGCGAGTACTTCTCGTATTTCCGCGAGTACAAGGCCACCTATGAGCGCAACAAAGTGCAATCAGGCAGCGATGACAATCGCAGGGAAAATCTCCCCCTCCTCTGCTTCGGAAGGTATGACGAACGATTGGAATTCGACCCGAAGATCCGCCGCCTCAAGCCTCCCGACCGGCACTGTGCCATCGATGCGTTCTCCGACGCCGCGCAGCGCTTCGACCGCATGAAGGAGACGCAGAAGATTAAAGGGGAGTACGGCGCCAACTCGAATTTCCCCGACCCCGCCTATCCCGCCGAGAGCAGGGACACCGTCAATGATATCTGGCATACCGATCTCGGCGGCGCCTTCTCGCTCCTCAATGGGGAGAAGGCCAAGAAGAAATTCGGCAAGGACCTCCCCCTCACCCTCCTCTCGCTCGATACGGCCGATCAGCGCGCAACCCCGCAGATGACCAAGGAACAGCCCCTCTCGGAGGGGAGCCTCATCCGCGCCACGGATGACACGGTGGCGAATGACCGGCCGGGCCGGCGCACGATCGTGGAGTGGTGGCAGGAGGAAGAGTCCCAGATGCATAAGCTCTTCACGCCCCCCACCGTCCGACTGATCCTCCGCTCTCCCGGGTCGGAGGACCTCGACATTTCGCAGCCACTCCTCACGCCGGACATCCCGACGAGGGCGGAGGAAGAAGAATGGAAAGACATGTATCCG
>JAQUNQ010000100.1 GCA_028717505.1 Candidatus Peribacteraceae bacterium | reverse complement strand
CCTCTCCTCGTGGGAACGGTGGGTGAGGACGGCGGGGCGTACCTCGAACTTCTCCGGGAGCGCGGGGTGCGGACAGAGTACGTCGAGAGTCTTCGGGGGCATGCCACAGCCACTGCCATTGTCGCGACGGATAGCGGTGAGCGGCAGATCACCTTCTTCCATCCGGGCGCCGACTCCTTTGGCTCGTGGCCCGATCTCTCGGGAGAGCGCGGGGAAGTCGGTCTCGCCATCGTGAGCGCGCGCTCGGTCCCGCTCATGATGCGTGCGGTGGAGTGGTGTATCACAGAGAAGGTGCCGATGATCTTCGATCCCGGGCAGCAGGTCCATGGCTTCAGCGATGATGAGCTCAAGCGGGCAGTCACACGAAGCAGGGGCGTCGTTGTGAATGCGTACGAATTGGATTTATTGCAGGGTAGATTGAAAATGGACGAGACAGCTCTCGCGGCGAAGATCCCCTTTCTCATCGTCACGCGGGGCGAGGCCGGCTTCACCCTCTACGAGGAGGGGAAGCGCACCGATGTGGCCGCCTGCCGTGCGGACCGCGTTTTGAATCCGACGGGAGCGGGCGATGCCTTCCGTTCCGGGTTGCTCGTCGGCTTGGCTGCGGGATGGGGCACGCTCGCGGCGGCGCGCCTCGGGGCGTCTCTCGGTTCCTTCGTCGTGGAGCAGGAGGGCACACTCCTCGATCGGCTGGACAGGGAGGAGGTATGGGCGAGGGCGGAAGAGACGTATGGGGAGTCATTACCGTCCGTCTGATTTGCGGTTGGATTATTGGCGATCGATGATCGCCATCTGCTACGCTTGTCCCGTGTCTCACATCAAAGATCCATCGCTTGCCGCCCAAGGACGACTCAACCTCGAGATCGCCGAGAAGCGCATGGATGCGCTCTTGAAGGTACGTGAGCGTTTTAAAAAGGAACAGCCGTTCAAGGGATTGACCATTGGCATGGCACTCCATGTCACGAAGGAGACAGGGGTGCTTGTGAGTACGCTCCGTGCGGGTGGCGCGAAAGTCGCCATCACCGGCTGCAACCCGCTGAGCACGCAGGACGACGTGGCCGCGGCGCTGGCGGAACAGGAGGGTGTCCTCGTGTGGGCGTATAAGGGCGAATCGACGGAGGACTACTACAAGTTTCTCACGGCGGTCCTGAAGGCCGAGCCAGATATCACCATCGATGACGGCTGTGATCTGGTCTCCGAGATCCACAAGAAGCACATGCATCTGCTTCCGAAGATCATCGGTGGGTGTGAGGAGACGACGACGGGCATCAACCGCCTCCGCGCGATGCAGAAGGATGGCGCGCTGAAGATGCCGATGATTGCGGTGAACGACAATCTCACGAAGCACCTGATGGACAACTACTACGGCACCGGGCAATCCACGTTCGACGGGATTCTGCGTTCCACGAATCTCCTCATCGCGGGGAAGACGGTGGTGGTGCTCGGGTACGGGAGCTGTGGAAAGGGTGTCGCAATGCGGGCGAAGGGCCTTGGGGCGCAGGTGATCGTCACGGAAGTGGATGCGTTTCCCGCATTGCAGGCGGCCATGGACGGGCACCGGGTTCTCCCCATGGAGCTGGCCGCATCTCTCGGGGATGTCTTCGTCACCGTCACGGGCGATATCCACGTCATTCGCATGGAGCACATCGAGAAGATGAAGGACGGGGCGGTCCTCGCGAACTCCGGTCACTTCGATCATGAGATCGACATGGTCTCTCTCGAGAAGGGGGCCAAGAGGAAGCGGCGCGTGCGGCACTACCTGGACGAGTATCTCCTCAAGTCCGGGAAGGTCGTGTACGTGGCGGGCGAGGGGCGGCTTGTGAACCTCGCGTCGGCAGAGGGACATCCAAGCGAAGTGATGAGTCTCTCGTTCTGCGGGCAGGCACTTGCCTGCGAGTATCTCGTGAAGAACCGGGGGAAGCTGAAGCCGGAGGTCATCACGCTCCCGCCGGAGATCGATCAGGAGATCGCGACGCTACAGCTCACTGCGATGGGGCTCTCCATCGATACGCTGACGCCGGAGCAGATTAAATACTTGGCAAGTTGGGAAGAGGGAACTTAAGCGTGAAAGGGCCACCTGCGGTGTCCCTCTCGCCCTTCGACAAGCTCAGGGCGCCCTGAGCGATCCCGCGCGTGCGAGGGGGTCGAATGGGCGCGGGCTCACCCTTCCCTTGAGAGGAGCGGCTCCAGTCGGGCGGAGCCCGACTTCGCCGCGGCTTATTTTGATTTCTATAACCCCGAAAATCTGTGATCGGAAAGCCAACAAATTGGTTAGAAACGGCTTTGTGAGCATGTTTTGACAGGTCTGTATTGACATGACGTAATGTCAAGTCTACCCTACGTACCGGTATGACACAGCACCTGTCCTTTCCGTCTATTTATCTCCTCCGCGTTTGCGCGGAGAGAGGCGCGTGAGGCAAGTTGCAGGACGCCCCTCTCCCCGGAAAAGCCCGAGGAAAGGTTTTCAGTTCCTTGAAAGCATCGCATCGTGATGAGAAATCCGCTCCCATGAGTACAAGGAAAAACGGGCTACGGATGCCCAGTACGAGTGAAGAGCGAGACGAGGACCCCGAGACTTCGGAGGCATCATGGTTTTGCTGGACCCAAAGGGTCATCGACTGAACATGAGAAGTTTGTGTGCGGCCTGTCCGCACCGTAATTGTTCGGCCGAGGACGGAGAAGAGCGTCCTGGGTACTGCCCAGGGGATCTTGGTGACGCGTCGGAGTACGGTTGTCCGCTGCTGGGCTCTCTAACCCTGCTGCGTGACTATCAGCCTGATGCGCCAGATGCGTTCCTCGCGGAACCGGTCGATGGTTTTGCTGCGGAACGCGAAGAAGTACCTCCGCAAGTCGGACGGGAAGAGGTCCTTATGGAGGTCTGACAGGTAACGGCCCTCCCCGATGCTGCGACGGCTTCGCGGCACTTGAGTCGGAGGTGGCACAAGTGCCACCTCCGACTCTCCATTCGATGGGAGCAGATTTCTCGTCATTGGTCTTTGCCATCATCGAGCAAAAAGTGATCTGCTCTTCGCCTCTTCGCCGGGCGCGTGAAATGGATCCGCGCTGTCGGACAAGGATTAGAGAGGCGCATGTCTCTGCAGAGGTGTGTCGTTGTGAGAGAGCAGAATAAGGAGGCAGCTATGCCCCGAGATGAGTTTCCGAGTCGGTGTCCTGGTTGTAAGCAACGTTTCACAAAAAGACGGCAATGGGAACGACACCATTGCCGCCCGATGAGGAACCTGCCTCCGCCGGGCGAGTCGGAAGCCCCGGTGACCGATGAGGTCGACCGGGAAGAAGAAGAGGCGGTGACTGCCTCTACTGTCTGAGGCCCATTCGGGCTTCTGGCGTGATGGTCCCGGACGTGCGCGCGAGCGTACGTCCGGGACCGACTTTCAGAAGAGGGCAGATCATTTTTTGCTCGCACTGGTAGAATGATTCATTGATGGAGAACAACGCGCGCATCGCTATGCTCCTCAGGCAGATCGCCGCTCTGCTGGAGGAGCAGGGAGTGTCTTTTAAGCCGGCAGCGTATCGTCGTGCTGCCAAGGTGCTCGATGAACTCACGCGTGATGTTTCCGCGTTCAAGGATATCAAGGAACTCGAGGATCTTCCGGGGATCGGAGAGAGTATCGCGAAGAAGATCCAGGAGTACCTGAAGACCGGGCATATCG
>JAQUNQ010000099.1 GCA_028717505.1 Candidatus Peribacteraceae bacterium | reverse complement strand
CCGAAGCGCGGATCGATCCGCCCGCAGAATATTTCTCTGAGCGAGGGGGAGCAGAAGTACGATTTCGTCGTGGTCGTCGACTGCGCGGACTTGCATCTGCTCGGGTCGCTCTATACCGATCACATCGATCTCTTCTCCTCAGTACCCGTCCTCAATGTCGATCATCACATTTCCAATACGCGCTTCGGCCAGCTCCAGCTCATCGATTCGACGGCGGCGAGCGCCACGGAAGTGCTCTATCGCTGGTTCACGCAGGTGCCCAGCTGGCGGGAACTCCTCACCGCCGATATCGCCACGCTGCTCCTCACGGGCC
The DNA here is from genome assembly GCA_028717505.1 of Candidatus Peribacteraceae bacterium. Lineage (GTDB taxonomy): Bacteria > Patescibacteriota > Gracilibacteria > Peribacterales > Peribacteraceae > JAQUNQ01. Next base: position 3,364 of record JAQUNQ010000099.1, on the reverse strand, counting down.
TTATCACGGACACGCGCAGCTTCCAGAATCCGAACACGACGCCGCACTCCCTCGAAGTGGCTGCGGAGCTCCTCGAGATGGGTGCGCGCCAGCAGGAGATCATCAAGAACGTCTACAAGACCAAGCCCTTAAGCACCCTGCGCATTTGGGGCCGGGCCTTGAACCGTATCCAGTCGGACGAAGCCGCGCGCATCGTCTGGTCGGCCATCAGCCGCGAGGATCTTGCGGAGATGGAGGCCGAGAGCAAGGAAACGAGCGGCATCTTGGATGAGCTTATCTCCACCGTGCCGCATGCCGACGTGCACGTGCTCTTCACGGAGCTGGAGGAGGGGGGACTCAAGGCGAGCATGCGGTCCTCCGCCGCCATCGATGCCAATCGGTTGGCTGCACAGCTCTACGGGGGCGGCGGCCACCCGCGTGCCGCTGGTTTTCGCGTCTCTTCCTTCGACAATTTCCAGCTGCAGGTTCTTCAATGTGTGCAGGAACTCAAGGAGGGCATGCGTCTCCAGCGCGAGGAAGGGGAGCAGCCGATCGCTTCACCCCGGCCGGTGGTGCCTCCGGCTCCCCGTTCGGTTGAGCCTCAGAAGAGCAGCGGTTCCAGTGGGGCCAGAAAGCAGAAGAAGGGGATGGATATCGTCGAACAGATCGGGAAGAAGGGGGAGGCAGACGTTTCGGGGGATGTGCTCAAGCAGCTGGAGGAGTGAAGGAAGGGCATCATTTACTTGTGATCTCTGTGCCCTTTGGTACACTACGGGCGGTTTCTTTGGCCTTATCTTCTCTTGAGTTCCATGCGCCTTGTACGGGTTGCAAAAGCATTGGGTATGACCGGACAGCAGTTGCGGCATGAGCTCGAGCAGGTCAATTTCGGCGTGAAGCCGACGGATCGCGAAGTCCCCGACAATCTTGCGCAGGGCATCATCCGTTTCATCGCGCGCAAGCATAATATCCCCGTCGATTTCGCCACGCTCGGGCTCGAGGCGGGTCAAGATGACGAGGAGGAAGAGGGGGGCGAGGCACCTGCGTCTCAGGAACAAGAAGAGGAGACGGCGGCGGAGAAGGAACAGCGGCCGGAGGCGCCGGCGGCAGCCGCGGCCCCGTCCAAGGAAGGACTCAATGTGCTGCGGAAGCTCTCGCTCGAAGATGTCCCCAAGCAGGCGATCCGCGATCAGCAGGAAGCGCTCGGCAAGCCGCGTCTCACGCGTGAAGAGGAGGAGGAACGGCTCCGCGAAGAGCGCGCGCAGGCTCTCGCGCTCAAGAAGAAACAGTCCGCGCAGGGCCATCAGGAGCAGATCAAGAGCAAGGAGGGGTCCGTGGTGTCGCTGCCCGCGCACGTTTCGGTGAAGGAGTTTGCCGAGAAGACGGGGATTCAGGTGCCGAAGGTGATCCAGACGCTCATGAAGAACGGCGTCATGGCCACCATCAATCAGACCATCGACTACGATACGGCGGCCATCGTGGCGGCCGAACTCAATGTGGAGGTTGCTAAGGAGCAGGGGGTCGCTTCGGCGGAGGATCTGCTGTCGCGCAACTTGAAGGAGCTCCTGAAAGACGAGCCGGAGAATCTCGTCTCTCGTCCGCCGGTCGTCGTTGTGATGGGCCATGTGGATCACGGAAAGACCTCCATCCTCGATGCCGTCCGCTCGACGGACGTTGTCGGGGGGGAAGCCGGAGGGATCACGCAGCAGATCGGTGCTTACCAGGTGGAACACGTTCCCGCAGGCTCGAAGGAGGCGCACAAGATCACCTTTCTGGATACTCCCGGACACGAGGCGTTCACGGCCATGCGCGCCCGCGGGGCGCAGGCGACGGATATCGCGATCATCGTCGTGGCAGCGGACGAAGGGGTGAAGCCCACGACCGTCGAGGCGATCAATCATGCCAAGGAGGCGGGCGTACCGATCCTCGTGGCCCTCAATAAGATCGACAAGGAGCATGCCGACCCCGACCGCGTGAAGGGCGAGCTCGCCGCGCAGGGGTTGCAGCCGGAGGAGTGGGGGGGCAAGATCCCCGTCATCCCGGTGAGCGCGAAGACGAAGCAGGGGATCGCCGATCTTCTCGATGCCATCGTCCTCACGGCGGAAATCGCGGAATTCAAGGCCAATCCCTCCCGGTCAGCCGTGGCGACGGTCATCGAGAGCCACTTGGACAAGTCTCTCGGCGCGCTCGCGACGGTGGTGGTGAACACGGGGACGCTTCGGGCGGGGGATGTCTTCGTCTGCGGGAAGATGATGGGCAAGGTGCGGGCGATGACGGATGCCCACGGGCAGCGCTTCACGGAAGTGCCGCCCTCGGGGGCCGTGCGGGTTTCCGGCTTCGATCACGTGCCGCGGGTGGGCGACATCCTGCAGGTGATGTCCTCCGAGCAGCAGGCGCGGTCGCTTGCCCAGGCGGTGCGTCAGAAGGGCGAGCAGCAGGCCAAGCGGCGGTTCGTGGATCTGGTCAGCCGCTTGACGGAGGGCAAGGTGAAGCAGCTCAAGATCGTGCTCAAGGCCGACACGCAGGGGGCGCTCGAAGCCATCAAGGATGCGCTCGATAGGATCTCCGGTGAGCAGGTGGGTGTGAAGGTCATCCACGCGGCCATTGGGGCTGTGACGGAGACGGACGTCATGATGGCGGCCGCCAGCGACGGCATCGTGCTCGCGTTCAACGCGCCCATGGAGGCGAGCGTCTTAAGGACTGCGGAGCGCGAAGGCGTGGAGGTGAAGCATTACGACGTGGTGTACCAGCTGCTCGATGATGTCGAGGCGCTCGTGAAGGGGCTCGTGAAGCCCGAAGAGGAGGAGCACATCCTCGGACACATCGAAATCAAGGCCGTCTTCCTCACCAAGAAGTCCGAGCAGATCGTCGGGGGCCGCGTCCTCGACGGCACCATCAAGCGGCTGCCCTTCCGTCTCCAGCGGGGTGGTCAGGAGGCGGGCACCGGCCGTATCACCTCGCTCAAGCATGCCGAGAAAGATATCAAGGAGGCCAAGGAAGGCTCCGAGTGCGGACTGCGCGTCGAAACCTCTCTCCTCATCGCGGAGGGGGACATCCTCGAGGTGTACGTGAAAGAGTTGAAGAGGAAGGAAGCCTAACGGTCAAAATCCTTCCAGTGCATGTTCTGACATCCACTGATTGAACTTCTCTCGCGTTTGCGTATTATTCTCTAGCCCCTGCCCGATTCCTAACGCGGTTTCCGTCGCTTTTTGCACGTGACTGAAATCGCGGGCGTTCCCTCCTGCTCTTTTTACTTCCTGTATGAGCTGGCGCATTGCAACGTCATTGAGCTTGTTCGTGGGATGCGCCACATCTGTTTTGATTTGGTTGATGGTGTTCACGCGGAAGTTGTCTTTTCCGATGCCGAGGTTTGTTCGCATGCGGTTGC
>JAQUNQ010000098.1 GCA_028717505.1 Candidatus Peribacteraceae bacterium | reverse complement strand
ACGGCAACAAGGGCGTCGTCGCGCGCATCGTGCCCCGCGAGGACATGCCGTTCCTGGAGGACGGCACGCACGTGGACATCATCCTCAACCCGCTCGGCGTCACCTCGCGCATGAACATCGGGCAGATCCTGGAGACGCACCTTGGCTGGGCGTGCAAGATGCTCGGCATCCGCATGGCCACGCCGGCGCTCAACGGCATCTCCACGGACCAGATTCTCGATTACCTCAAGGCCGCGAACCTGCCGGAGACGGGCAAGGTGCAGCTCTTCGACGGGCGCACCGGCGAGCCGTTCGCGCACCAGACGACGGTCGGAATGGTGTACATGCTCAAGCTGCTCCACCTCGTGGAGGACAAGATCCACGCCCGCTCGGTCGGCCCGTACTCCCTCGTCACGCAGCAGCCGCTCGGAGGCAAGGCGCAGCACGGCGGCCAGCGCGTCGGCGAAATGGAGGTGTGGGCGCTGGAGGCGTACGGCGCGGCGTACACGTTGCAGGAGATGCTCACCATCAAGTCCGACGACGTCATCGGCCGTTCCAAGGCGTACGAATCCATCGTCAAGGGTGAGCCCATCCGCCGCCCGTCCATCCCGGAGTCCTTCAACGTTCTCGTCAAGGAGCTCCAGGCGCTCGGTCTCAAGGTCGAACTCCTGAAGTTCAAGGAGGAGGTGCCGCCGGAGGAGGAGAAGGAGGCGGCGGAGGAGGGCGAGGTGGAGGTGGTGGAGATGAGTTCCCGCGCGGAGGCGGAGGAGGCGGGGGACATGGTTCCCACCTCCGACAAGATCTCCGAACTGGAGGCCGTCGGCACCGAAACGCCGGAGCAGGTGGCGGCGGGTGTGGAAGAAGGAGCCGAATCCGATGCCTCCGGGGAGTCCGCCAAGGAGGAGATGAAGGAGGCGGCGTCGGAGGAGGCGATGGAGGACGCGTGACCTTGATTCGCAGGATGGAAGGATTATCTTGATGCGCTCACTCGATCATCAAGGTAATCCTTCACGTATCCTTCCTTACCATGAACGGAGAAACGCCATCACCGGAAGAGCCCGAGGTTACTGCGGAAGCGCCACCGGTGTGCGAGGAGACGCTTGTCCGGTTGCTTGAGGAAAAGTTGGATCGGGGAGCGCAGGACTTCACCTGGTACCTCATCAGCCATTACCAGAACTGGCGGGCGGCGTATGAGCGGTTGGAGCGGGAGAGGCGGTAATCCTTTCATGAAGAGAATCGCGGTGCAGACAAGGGGGGCGTTCCATGACCCCATGGAACGTCTTTCGCATTGAGCAGAAGCCAAGAAAACGGGGTGGTCCGGACTTTCACTCCGCGATGCCGTTCCAGCACCTCTCTCCGCTCCGTAGCGTGTGCCGCCTGTATTTCTTTTCCCCATTTCTTCTATGTTCAATGTCAATCGCGTGACCCTGCTCGGCCACGCCACCCGGGATGCGGAAGTCCGCGCCACCAAGGCGGGGCATCCCGTCGCGCACGTGGGCCTGGCCACGAACCGCTCGTGGAAGGATGCCGCGGGCAAGCTGCAGGAAGAGGTTGAGTTCCACAACCTCGTCTGCTTCAACCCGCTGGCCGACTTTGCGGGCAAGACCGTCAGCAAGGGCGCGCCCCTCTACGTGGAAGGCCATCTCCACACCAGCAAGTGGGAGAAGGACGGCAAAAAGGCGAGCCGGACGGAAATCTACGTGGACCGCTTGGTGCTGCTCTCGGCACGCAAGGGCGCGGCGATTGCGGCGGAAGTCGCTGCCGCGGCGTGAGTCCTTCGCACATCGTGGATACAGGATGCCGCTCCCCGCGGCGTCCTTTTTCTTCGTGAGAGGAGAAACAGCCCGTTTGAGCAAGAAAAATGCTCTCAAATTCCTTGACCCTTCTCTCTCCTCCAGTAAAATGCCTTCGCTTCTATGTGGAACCACGACCACCCGTAGGATGAGTTCGGAGAGAACCTCATTCTGCGGGTGTGCGTGAGCCACCCGCTTCTTTTTATCTCCGATAAAAAGAACCCTGAGCGAAGCGCGTCAGCGCTGAGTCGAAGGGTCCTGGAGATAGAAGAACTTCTCCTCTGTCCGCGTTCCGCGGCACGAGAATCGCCGGGTGATCCCCATCTCTGTGATCGTTGAAAGTACCGGCTCGATGAAGTGATACGGCTTCGCATGATAAAGAACATCTGCTGAGCTTGGTGAGGCATCACCGATAGCGGCGTAGCTACGCCGCTATGAGGTGGTGGTATTGAGTGCTCATGCATGACGTTCATAAGGCGTAGCCGTATGATTCAAATGATCAACTGAAATTCACGTGTGCTGCGCGTGCACTCGCATGCAGGTTGTAGCACATGAATAGGACACCCAGCGCCCTTCTTCGGAAGGATGCTGGATAAGAAAAATGTTACTCATCGCATCACATGGATGCCTCGACTCTGCACTCCGACGAAGGACGTGGCCAGCTGCGAAATGCTTCGGTGAGCCGCTAGGCAGGCGCTACCAGCCGAAGATCTCCGAATGGGGAAACCCCGCGGAAGTTATGTTCCGCGATCCGCCGCAAGGCGGAAGGTCACCCTGGGAACTGAAACATCTCAGTACCGGGGGAAAAGAAATCAAGTCGAGATTCCCTGAGTAGTGGCGAGCGAAAAGGGAACAGCCTAAACCTCGTGCTTGCACGAGGGGTTGCAGGACTCCGATATCCGATCATCCCTCCATAGACGAACGTCCCTGGAACGGGCGGCGATACAGGGTGAGAGCCCCGTAGTCGAAATGGCGGGAGGCGGTAGGAGTATCCTAAGTAGGGTCGGACACGTGAAATCCGGCCTGAATCCGGGTGGACCACCATCCAAGGCTAAACAGGTGCAGAGATCAATAGCGGATAGTACCGTGAGGGAAAGGTGAAAAGCACCCCGGAAGGGGGATGAAACAGTCTCTGAAATGTGATGCGTCCAAGGAGTAGGAGCCTCGAGCAATCGGGGTCACTGCGTTCCTTTTGCATAATGAGCCAACGACTTTGTTCTCAGTGGCTTGGCTAAGGCAGCAACAGCCGGAGCCGGAGCGAAAGCGAGTCCGAAACGGGCGCCTGTCGCTGGGACAAGACCCGAAACCGGGTGAGCTATCCATGAGCAGGGTGAAGGTCGCCGAAAGGCGGCTGGAGGCCCGAACCATAACGTATCGCAAGACGTTGGGATGACTTGTGGATGGGAGTGAAAAGCTTACCGAACCCGGAGATAGCTGGTTCTCTTCGAAATGCCTTTAGGGGCAGCCTCGTCGTGCACGGCGGGGGGTAGAGCTACTGTTTGGATGCGGGGGTCACCTCGACCTGCCAAATCCTGACAAACTCCGAATACCCGCCCTTTGGCGACGGGAGTGAGACGGTGACAGCGAACTGCCATCGTCGAGAGGGGAAGAACCCTGATCATTCGCTAAGGTCCCCAAATACCGTTCAGTGGTAAAGGAGGTACAAGTGCTTCGACAACCAGGAGGTTGGCTTAGAAGCAGCCATCCTTTAAAGAAAGCGTAACAGCTCACTGGTCGATGCACCTGTGCGCCGAAAACTTAACGGGGCTAAACGGTATACCGAAGCGGTGAATGTCCCCGTGCCTGCGGGCATGGGGGCGTGGTAGAAGAGCGTTCTGTCCAGCAGTGAAGCAGTACCGCGAGGTGCTGTGGAGCGGACAGAAGTGAGAATGTTGGCATGAGTAACTACTAGGCAGGTGAAAACCCTGCCCGCCGAATCCCCAAGGTTTCCCACGCAACGGCAATCGGCGTGGGGTTAGTCGGTCCTAAGGCCA
>JAQUNQ010000097.1 GCA_028717505.1 Candidatus Peribacteraceae bacterium | reverse complement strand
CCGCGAGAAACCAAGCAAGGGCGACGGCCGGCAGTGTCATCCACCGCGCCATCAGAGGCGTGGAAGGGAACGCACCGTGAGGAACTGCTCGATGTCCTGCTCCCCAATCAAACACCCCGTCCCCGTCCAGAGGAGCGGCACGACGATCTGATCAGTGGAAAGTCCGCAGAGAGTCGCCTTCTTCCCGAGTTCGTAGGCATTCTTCTTGTCCTGGAAGACCTCCTTCTCCGTGAAGACGATCTTCTCGTGCATCTTGTTCTCGCGGATGAATGCATCCACCACTTCGCAGTGCGGGCACGTATCCCCGTAGTAGAGGATGATGCCTTCCGGCGACGCCCCCTTCCCCTTCAGGAGAATGAACACGAGCACCACGACGATGCCGAGCGCGGCGAGCCAGAGATACTTCTTCATGAAAAAGCGGAAGGAGACGCGCAAATGATACCGAGGAAGAGGGAGAAGCGCCTAGTGAAGATTTCGTAAAAAAGGGAGGCGGGTCACTCATCCGACCGTTCCGACCGCTTCCGCTCATAGGAAACAAGGATCTTCTTGCGCAGCCGGATGTTCCGGGGCGTCACCTCCACGAGCTCGTCCTCCCCGATGTACTCGAGCGCCTGCTCGAGGGTCATGGGCTGCACGGGCACGAGCGAGAGCGCCTCGTCCGTCCCCGATGCGCGCACGTTGGTGAGCTTCTTGTTCTTGATGGGATTCACCTCCATGTCCTCGTTCTTGCTCGATTCCCCGATGATCATGCCCTGGTACACCTTCGTCTGCGGCTGCACAAAGAGACGCCCGCGCTCCTGCAACTTCCAGAGGGAGTACGCCATGGTTTCGCCGGCGATCATGGAGATCATCGCCCCACGCTTGCGCCCGGGGATCTCCCCCTTGAACGGCTCGTAGCAGATGAAGGAGTGCGTGAGGATCCCCTCCCCGCGTGTCTCGATGATGAAGTCCCCCTGAATACCGAGGAGCCCGCGCGTGGGCACCGTGAACTCCATGCGGGTGTGCCCCTCCTCCGTGCGCATGTCCGCGAGCACGCCCTTGCGCTGCGAGAGCATGGAAATCACCGTGCCCGAGAACTCCTCAGGCACGTCGACGATCACCTGCTCGATCGGTTCCTCCTTCACCCCCTTCCGTTCGCGCAGGATCACCTCGGGACGGGATACCTGCAGCTCGAAACCCTCGCGCCGCATGTCCTCGATGAGGACGGCAAGGTGCAGCTCCCCCCTCCCCGACACCTTGTAGTCATCCGTTCCGGGAAGCTCCTCGATATGAAGACCCACATTTGTCTCCTTCTCCTTGAGGAGCCGCTCGCGGATATGCCGCGTCGTGACGAGCTTCCCCTCCTTCCCGGCAAACGGGGAATCGTTGACAAGGAAGTGCATGGAGATCGTCGGCGGATCGATGCGGATGGCGGGGAGCATCGCCGCTTCCTCGTTCGTCGTGATGGTCTCACCGACGTAGATGTCCGGGATACCCGCGAGCATGACGATGTCCCCCGCAAGCGCCTTCTCGACCGCCCGCCGCTTGAGCCCCTCGAAGACGAAGATGTTCGTGATCTTCCCGCTGCGCGTGTCGCCATCCGCCGTCTTCACGAAGACCTTCTCCCCCACACCGATCTTCCCCTCGTACACGCGCCCGATGGCGAGGCGCCCGAGGTAGTTGTCGTAGCCGAGGCTGGAAGGCTGCATGCGGAAGACGGCATCGAGGTTCTGCGCCGCCGCAGGGACCTTTTCCAGGATGAGTTCGAAGAGCGGCTGCAGATCCTGCGCATTATCATCGAGGGCCCGCTTCGCGATCCCCTCGCGTGCCACGGTGAAGAGGTAAGGAAAATCCAGCTGCTCATTGTTCGCCTTCAGCGCGAGGAAGAGCTCGAAGACTTCGTCCACCACTTCCATCGGCCGCGCTGCGGGCTTGTCGATCTTGTTGATGAGGATGATCGGTTTGAGCCCGAGTTCCAGCGACTTCTTCAGGACGAACTTCGTCTGGGGCATGGGCCCCTCCTGCGCGTCGACGAGGAGGAGCACGCAGTCGACCGTCCGGAGGATGCGCTCCACCTCACTCCCAAAGTCTGCGTGACCGGGCGTGTCCACGATGTTGATCTTGCAGTCCCCGTAGCGAATGGAAGTATTTTTCGCGTAGATGGTGATGCCGCGCTCCTTCTCCTGCGCATTGGAGTCCATGAGGAGCTCCCCCACCTCCTCGTACGCCGCGAAGGCCCCGCCCTGCTTGAGGAGCGCATCCACGAGCGTCGTCTTCCCGTGGTCGACGTGCGCGATGATGGCAATGTTACGGATGGTCATGACACAAGAGACGCGCCACTATAGCCCGTTTCTCAGCATCGTGCAGGATTCCGTCGGGTTTTCCGGGGCACCCGCTCAGAGCTCACCATCCCCGTCCCGCTCGCCGACGCGGATCTTGAGGAGCGCGACGCGATCCTCCATTTCCCTGATCTCACCATTCAACCTATCCACCTGACTCCACGCGGCTTCAGCACGGCGCCCGCTCGTACTCAAAGCGGTTTCTTTCGCCCTATTGCGCTCAACGATCTTGTTCTCCCGGGCCGTGCGCAGCGCCGCCAACTCCGCCTCATCCGTCTCGGGGCTCTCTTCCTCCTCCACCCTCTGTCCGGCAACGTGCATCTCCCGGAGCAGCCCGTCGATGTTTGACTGTGTCTGACGGAAAAGCTGCTGGTAGAGAGTCTTGCTTCCGCCACTGCCCTGCATGGTCGCGATAGCCTGATCACAGGTGAGGAAACGCCTGTTCCTAATCGCTTGGGCAACAACATCAGGATCGATTCTCTCGAGCTTCGCGTAGAGTGCCCGGAACGCTGGCTCGTATACTTCGCTTTTAACGGTTTTCTTGGACATAGGATGAGAGGAAAGTGGCTGGCTAGAGTAAGCGAATGGTTGGACATGTCAAGAAAGAGCCTCATCAGAAATCAAAGACAGAGAAATGGGAGAGGCTGGCAGAATAATTGTAAATTGCGTAAATTATGCTATTATTGCAATAATGATTGAAATGCCGCCTTCTGCACCGGAACAGCGAAATTTGGACTACGACACCTTATGCAGGCAGGCAGGAATCGAAATCAGGATACCCGGTCAGCAACCCGGACAATTCTGCAGTTACTTCACGACTGGAGCGCATACCGTGCTCTGCGGAAGTACGGGAAAAGAATACCCCCTGGAGATTTCCTCGTGGAAACGCAACGGGCAAACCGCCCCCACCGTCACCATCCATCACACCGATGTAGATGTATGGCTGCATATTCCGGGCAGCGTAGTGTCACAACTGACGGAGGCGAACCCCACCGCAGTCAACACGTCGTTCTATGACCAGGCAACCCTCCCGACGAGACGACAGGTGTTCTCAGATCTACACTTCTATGAGGGCAACCCGGATGCCGTCCGTGATACCTGCAAGGAACGGGATATCTTCGATATCCTGACACAAGAATACGTGGAGAGGCTCGGCCGGTACCTCACAGAGAGAATCCGAAAACTTGGAGAGGGAGGACAGATGAGCACGGTGCTGGAAGTCGGTGCGGGAGACGGAAGACTGACCGATGCCCTCCGGGAACAACTGGCGAAGCAAGGAATAGACAACGTCCGGATGATCGCAGTCGATAGCAACGAATGGGATATCAAGCCAACCGCTCCCGTGGAAAGAATGGAATACCAAGAAGCTCTGCAGACCTACCATCCGCAGATCGTCCTCTGCTCATGGATGCCTTCCTTGAGTGACTGGACGGAAGAATTCCGTGGGACACCGAGCGTGCAGGAGTACATTCTCATCGGACCT
>JAQUNQ010000096.1 GCA_028717505.1 Candidatus Peribacteraceae bacterium | reverse complement strand
GATGAAATTGCCTTCGTGCACGTATATCCGGGCAAGCAGCCCAGCCAAGAAGAAGAAGAAGAAGAAGAAGAAGACGCAATACACTGACAAGTAGCATAGTTGCATACCGGCATGGTCGGATGCGTGACGGCACAGGGAACATTGACGCCATCCTCACACTGCTCTCCGGTGTTCAGCTGCCCATCCCCACATATGCCCGGGCAATCGGAGGGGCAGGTCCCCACAGAACACGCCCCCCCTCCGGTACCAGGACAGATGATGTCCTCATGACTGTCACAGACGCCGTTTCCACAGGTGGTTTCGCAGGGAGAGGCCCAGTGATTATCGGCGTCATTGACATCCGTAGCATTGAGGACGATGAGATCCGCTGTGATGGGGAAGCAGGAGGGCACTTCCCCTGCAGACGCATAGGCAAAATCAATGCTAAAATACGTCACGACACTCGGATATTTAATGGTGATGCCACCGCCGCCATTGTCGCAGGTGATGGTTGTGGCATCCGTAAGGCTGCAACCGGCTTTGGGAGTCCAATGACTCGCTTCCGGGGTGTGCAGGACCAAGCGACCAAAATCATCGTGAGTTGCATTTTTTGTCAATAATAAAACCGCCCCATGGACCGACGATCCAGTGGGCGCGGTTTCTACCTTAATCACTATGGCATCGGTATGGAGAGCCCCGGCGACGCAGGCACCGTCTCTGCACTCAAAGGGGCACTGGATGCCCGTGTCATATCCAGAAATACTTAATAGCCCGCCCCGATTGTAATCGGGCGCATGACAGTAACTCTCTGCCAGCAGCCATGCATTGTGACAGTAATCGGACCCCTGCATGCCAGGCACAGGCTCGCCGTTATCGATGTACGTAGTAGAAGCGGTTCCCTTGGCATTATAGTTTTTCCCGCCATCGGAATCGTTGCAAGCGAACTCAATCGTGCAGGAAGGACTGCATCCGTCGCGAGCGTCCATATTCCCGTCGTCACACTCCTCTCCCGCTTCGACGACGCGATTGATGTTGCAGGAAGTCGTCGCCGCCCACCACCGCCCTGTCTGCAGGCGGTTGCCGAATGCCACCCCTCCCACCGCGAGGACGAGTCCCACTGCCATGACTGCCGTCGTTCTGCGTGAGAGGAGCCGCATCGTCTCTTTCGCGCTACTGTATCACGCGCTCTCCGCAGTCATGCGCAGGATTTCTTGCGTGTTCTGCAAATTATTGGATCGCATCCAAATATGCTACGAAGGGCAAACGGAAGCGCACCGCTCACACATCACAACGAGACCACTTCTTCGCGCTCCGGTCGGAAGACCGCAATCTCCCCTCTCATGTGTTTTATCCGCTCAGCGAGCGGGTCCATCTGTCCGGGCTCCCCGTGCACCAGAAGGAGATTCTTCATCCCCTCGACGCCGAGGATGTACGCATCCAGGTCCGCCATGTCCGCGTGACCGGAGTACGCATTGATACTCACGATCTCCGCGCGCTTGCGGAAGAATTCATCGAAGATCTTCACATCGGTCACCGCGGGATCGACGAGGCGGCGACCGAGGGTGTTGTCCGCCATGTATCCGACCGTGAGGACGGTATTGCGCTCATCCGCGATGCCGTTCTTCAGGTGGTGCCGGATGCGGCCTGCCTCGCACATGCCCGAGCCCGCCATGATAACCATGGGACCCGGCGTCGTATTGAGCGCTTTGCTCTCCTCCGCCGTCTCCGAATACCGCGCGAGGGAGAACTGGAAGGGATGCCGCGCCTTCGAGAGAAATTGTTCGTACATCGTCTGGTCGTAGCACTCCGGATGCTTCATGAAAATTTCCGTGACCTTCGCCGCGAGCGGCGAGTCCACCACGATAGGAAGCGCAGGAATTTCCTTCGCATCCCAGAGGAGGTGCAGATCGTAAATGAGTTCCTGTGTGCGCTCGAGGGAGAATGCAGGGATGAAGACTTTGCCCCCGCGTCGCGCCGTGCGGACGATGGCATCTTTCAGGTGCCCACGCGCCTCCTGGATGTCCTCATGCTTGCGGTTGCCGTACGTTGCCTCGCAGATGAGAGTCTCCACCGGCGGCATACGCGCCGGATCGCGAATGATAGGCAGAGCACTCCGCCCGAGGTCCCCGCTGAAGCCGATGCGTTGCTTCTCCCCCCGCTCGGTCACCTCCAGGAGCACCATTGCAGCCCCCACAATATGTCCTGCTTCGATGAACTGCGCCTGCACGCCGTCACAAACTGGAAACCACTCGTTGTAGTTCTTCCCCGAGAAGAGCGCCATGCACTCCGCGGCGTCCTGCTGGGTGTAGAGGGGCCCTTCGGAGAGCATCATGGATTTCTTCAGGTGCTTGCGGAAGTACTCCTCATCTTTTTCCTGGATGTACCCGCCGTCCTGCAGCATCACATGCGCGAGATCTTTCGTCGCGAAGGTGCAGTGCACCGGCCCCTGATAGCCCCTCTTGTAGAGGACAGGGATGCGCCCCACGTGATCCATGTGCGCATGGGTGAGGACGACGGCATCGATGTCCTGTCTGGGGTCGAAGGAGCACTGTGCATTCTTCCGGGCCGCCTCAGCGCGGTGCCCCTGGAAGAGCCCGCAGTCGAGGAGGATGCGGCGCAAGCCCTTTGGCGTCTCCACCTGCAATTCATGGCAGGTTCCCGTAACCTCTCTTGCCGCACCGTGTGATATGAATTTCATGGGGAGAAATTGTCCGAAGCGCGGGTCTCGTGGGTCCCGCGCTGGAGGACACCATTAAGGGAAAAGTGAGCTCATGAGAGAAAAACCGCAGGTTTGTCTCTCATGCTGAACATTATAGCCCAATTGCTGCGAGGAGTTGAGCCTTTTCCTCCGCCGTGAGCGGACGTATCCTGCCCGATTTCAGGTGTGGATCACGGAGGGTCATGATGCGCACACGCCGCAGAGAGACAACGGGGTTCCCGATCTTCTGACACATTCGCCGGATCTGACGGTTCTTCCCCTCCGTGAGCGCGATAGTAAACGCCTTCAGCCCGGTGCTGCGCACCTGCGCCGGCTTCGTCTTCTCCCCGAGAATCGTCATGCCCTTGCGCATCTTTGCGAGCGCCCCCTCCATGATCGGGTGCTCGACGGTTACTTCATACTCCTTCTCGTGATCGAACTTCGGATGAGTGAGCCGATACGCGAGGACGCCGTCATTCGTGAGGAGGAGGAGCCCCTCACTGTCCTTATCGAGCCGACCAACAGGGAAGAGCTTGCCCTGTAGGGACGCAGGGAGGAGATCGCGGATGGATGGGGCAGATGCGCCCGCTCGATGTTCTCCTCGCCCGTTTTTTTTCTCGATGTTCGTCGTCACCACCCCTGTGGGCTTATTCATAAGGTAGTACAGCATATCTCTGCGCGCCTCGATCACCTCCCCTGCTACTTCGATGTGATCACGCTCCGGATCAGCCTTTTGGCCGAGCACCGCCGGGACACCGTTCACCTTCACCAAGCCCTGCTGGATGTATTCCTCCGCCTTGCGCCGCGAACAAATGCCCCTCGCAGAGAGAATCTTCTGAAGACGTTCAAGCATGAGATCAGTATAGCGGCGCCCTGAGCACCGTCGAAGGGGGCCGGGAGGCGATGCCACTGCGCTAGAGAGAATCTTCTGGAGACGCTCCTGCATACCTTCAAAGTGCACCGACTCTCTCTGCTTGCCTAGTCGCCCCTCACGGCACGCACGCTCCGTCATTGCAGGCTCTGCTGCATCGCGTCTTCGCGAAGTACATGCCCTCCACCACCTTGCTCATCTTGAGGATGGCGGGATTGGTGACGGGAGTGCAGAGGTACTCGTAGAGGAAGCAG
>JAQUNQ010000095.1:1810-3888 GCA_028717505.1 Candidatus Peribacteraceae bacterium | reverse complement strand
TGGCCGTGCGGTTACAGGTGGAAGGGCAGGATCAAGGCACTCCAAAGGAGTAATGCCATGATGTACGCAGGCGTTCTGGTGTTCGTTGTATTCGCGTTGGTTGCCGGCCTCTTCCTCGTGTACAGGTTTAACTACACCCAGTGTTGGCATGGTATCCCCTACGGGGGATTCCTCGACTCGCTGGGTCTGATGTTGACCATCGCGGGGTTCGTCGTGTTCTATCTTCTGGTGATCCCAGAGGAGAAGCACACGGAGTACCGGCATCGCCTCGGTGTCGCCTCTTCCATGAAGGGGGTCGCGGATCCCCTCATGGACTTGGCGTTCGACGAGACAGCCAAGAAGGTGACGTGGAGCTTCCCCGCGGACGCGTGTCCGCTGTGGGTCGCCATCACCCTCTACAAGGGCGAAGCGAAGGACACCTTCGTGCGCTCCGGCGCCACCGTGTCCTTCGAGGACAAGCTGGCGCTCCAGGGTGTGACGAAAGTCACCGGCTGGTATGGCACTCCGGGAGGGCCCTCGGCGCTTACCGAGTGGTCGTTTCCCGTCGTGCCGACGAAGCCCGCTGCCAAGCCCGCCTCCAAGCCGTAACCCACCCACAGCGAGGAGGAGCAACTCAAGGGGCAGTACGTTCACTCGTGCTGCCCCTGTTGCTATGTTCAGAGGAGCAACATGAATGCAATTTACCGACTGGCCTCGGCTTCCGCTGCCTGTCTCGCCTGATCAGCAGCTGTGTGCTTCCTCGTAGCATCCGCTTCAGCAGTCGAGAGTGCGCTCTCCGCTTCTGCGAGCTTCTTCTGTGCCTCTTCGGCCACACTCTTTGCTACCTCCACCTCTGCACGCGGCTTCCTTGCTTTCACTGCAGCAGCATGCTTAGCAGCCAGAATTGCCGCATTCGCTCTCGCGGCCGCCACGGCAACTTCTGCCCTCACACTCTGTGCCTCAGCTTGCTTCAGTGTAACCTCCGCTTCCGCCGCAGCGCGCCGCAGTTCCGTCTCTAGAGCTCGCTTCTGCGAGGCCTCGGAGATGCGCCGTGCAGCGTCGATTCTGGACGCATCTGGACGCGCGGCCCCCTGCGCCACTTGCAGTTCCTGCGCGGACACCTCGGCGTCATGTTTCACAACTGCTTCAGCAGAACGATGCTCGCCCACCACTGCTTCTGCAGCCCTGACTGCAGCATCCGCTGCTGCCACGCGCGCTGCTTCCGACTGACTTGCCTTCCGCTCCGCCCCCTCGTAAGCCGTCCAAGCCAGAGCCTGAGCAGCGGCATCTCGCGGTGCTGTATCCGATGGAGAGATGAAGTGCATCGCTGCTTCTGCTGCCTGGTGACGCATAACAATCGCCGCAGATGTTTTCTTCCCTACTTCTTCCTCCGCCTTTCGAAGGGTGACTGCCGCTTCGGCTGGTCGCCGGAGAGCCTCAGCTGCCTGCACCCATCGCTCTGCAGCCGCAACTTCTCCACGTGCCGCATTTGCTTCGGCGGCACGACCAAGCGCTTCGGCATCGGCGATCTTCCTCTTCCCTGATTCCACAGCCCGTCGAGCAGCCTGCTCTTCCGCCGCCCATCGTTGCACCAACACTTCTGCATTCCCTCGCCTTGCAATGACCTCTGCAGCCATACGCCGGACATCTGCTTCCCCCACGTGAACAACGGCCAGATTTTCAACGGTGGGACGATGCGTGATGGTGTCGGCTGTGCGCCTCGAGGCATCGCTGATTTCAGCTCTCCTGGCAGCCGCGGCATCAGAAGTTCTCCTTGCCGCATCTCCGGTCGCCACTCTTGATGGGGCTCCCGCCTCTGGCGGCTTCGGCCCCTCCACCGACCGCGGACCGCGCCCGCCAGTTCCGGGGATCTCCCACTTGCCCGTCGTGGTATCGAAGGTCAGCTTCTTGCCAAGCCATTCACTGGCTTCGCCCGCCATTCCGGCCGCTTGCGCCCCGACCCTGCCCGGCATTCCGACCACCTGTGCCGTCCACTTGCCGAGGTTCTCGTCCCACACGATCACCCAGAAGGCACCGCCGTACTCCACGAAGGTCCCGCACGCATGGTTGGCGATCTCGGCGGCTGTGGCGCGCAATCG
>JAQUNQ010000095.1:0-1800 GCA_028717505.1 Candidatus Peribacteraceae bacterium | reverse complement strand
CCGCCCCCGCCTCGTTCCCGCCCACGGCGAGTCCTCCCGCCTGCTCGTTGAAGATCACCCACATGTTGATGCGTCCGCCCTCCACGGCAGGAGCCTCCTGCTCGAGCCGCACAAGCTCGTGACCAGCACGAATACTGCGCCGGAAGGATGCGGGAAGTACCCGCATCCCGCCGCCGCTTTCCAGAGGCGGCACGACGCTGTCATAGACGTCCGCACCTGCCAAGCCTTCACGGCGCCCGCGTAACCTCGCAGCATCGTGAGCGACTTCCTCGATAGCACTGAAGGGTTTGCGCTCCACGTACACCTTATTGATGATGCTGTACCCGAGCGCGGCGTTGTCCCGCTCCATGCCCGGCCCCTCCCCAAGTCTCCCGCGCATCGTCTTACCCCGCTGCGCGAAGAACTTATGGAGCGTCCGGTAGAAGACCTTTGCCACGTTGATATCATTCATCTCGCGCCCGAACACGTTGTCCTTCACCTTGTCATCGAGCTCGAAGGGCAGGAGCAGGCTGTCATTATCCTCGGTCGCGGTGCCAGCGAGCATGGCCTGATCCATCCGCCCGTACCACTGGAGCACGTCGCGGCAATCATGATTGCCGAGGAGAAGCAGGCACTCACGCTCCTGACTGTCCGTGATCCCGCACTCGCGCGCCCAGTAGTCCGCGAGGGTGTCCCGCTCGCGCTCGTTCACATCTTCCGGCTTCTTGCCCCTACTTAAGCCCGCGAGCTCGCCGAGACTCTCCCACCACGCTTTCCCGTGCTTATGCTGCTGGTAGAGCCCGATGGCAGCTCCAATGATCGAAGGATATACCACCAAGTTGCGCACGTACTTGTTGTGTTTGTCCGTGAAGAAAAAATCGTAGAGCCATTTGATAATGATGAATGCCGTTGCCCCCATGAGTACCGAGCCAACCGGGTGCTTCTTGAGGTCCCCCATGTAACGATAGGCTTCCTTCACCCACTGCTCCACGGTTTGCCCAGTGGTCATGCGTTCCTTCAGCTCCTCGCGCTTGTCGGAACTTGCCGCGTACTCCGTCTCCGTCACGAGGAGACTCTTGATAACGAGCTCCAGCGTAGCATCCGTCGCCTCGCGGCTGAGGGACATTTCCCGCGCTTTAGCATCCCCGTATTTCCCGACGAAGGCCTCCATCATGGCCCTCTTCTTCTCCGCATCCGGCTCGTAGTGCATGTACAGAGAAAAGAGGAAGGACTGGTTGCTCTCCGACTGGCTGAAGGGAAGATCCTCGTCAGAGAGGAAGTCGTAGGCAAGCATGGGATTGGACCTCCAGAACGCTGCTGACTGACCTGCAGGGAGGAGCGGACTCTCCTTTGTGCCACTACGGATCTCCATGTAGGCAGAGCGCGTTTCCCGCCCGATCACCACCCCGTGCCGCGCGAGCATTTCCTTCGGGCCCATCTCCTCGGGCAGGAGCTCCGTGTAGAAGGCATGGGGACGCTCGATGGCAGCGGCATTGTCCGCAATGAGCGCCCGAAGATCTGCGATATTCTTCGCTTCCGCAAACTCCCGTGTCTTCTTTCCCTGCACGACGAGAACAAGCAGGGAGAAGTATTGGTCGCGGCTGAGGGAATTCCCCTCCTGCCACGCGGGCGCCTCCACGGACTCCGCGCCCGGGATGATGATGCGGTTCCGGACGAGGACGGCATCGAGCTGCCTGCGCCACTCCTGATACTGCTTGATGGTGCGCTCGAGGACTTCCGGGGCCGGGTCCTTCCCGTCCTTCCAATACTTCTGAGCATCCTCGAAGGGCTTTTTCTCCGCGGGAGTCCTGAGCTTCCGCG
>JAQUNQ010000094.1 GCA_028717505.1 Candidatus Peribacteraceae bacterium | reverse complement strand
ATGGAAGCCGCACTCGCGAACGTCGCCGGCATCAGAGGAAGGAAGCCGATACCTCCGAGACTCAGGAGCAGCGTGCAGGGAGTGATGCGTCGTGGAAAGGCCATCGGAACGGGGGGTTAGAAGGCGCGCTGGAGAATGGCGAGGTAACGGTCCTCCTCGATGGGGAGGGGGTCTTCCTGCTTGTCCACGGGGACATAGCTCTTGCGTGCGATGAAAGCGATATCCTCCTTCTCCGCGCCGAGCTCGCGGAGGGTGGTGGGGAGACCGAGATCCTTCGTGAGCGATCGCAGAGCCTGAATCATCTCCCGATAATCACGACAACCCATGGCCTCCGTGATGCCGGCGAGGAGCTCCGGGGAGCGCTCCCCAATGTCCTCCAGGAAGGAGGGCAGCGTGAGTGCGCAGGCCGCGCCGTGTGGGAGATTGAACTGCGTCGTAAGGGGGTACGAAGCCTTGTGGGGGGACATCGTGCGCGAGTTGCCGAAGGCGAGTCCTGCGAGGAGGGCCCCGAGGGACATCTGCTCGCGCGCCTCGCGGTCAGCGCCATTCCTGAAGGCGCGCGGGAGGGCGGGGACGATGATGCGGATGGCATCGAGGGCGTAGGTCGTGGAGAGGGGGTTTCGCTTCTTGGAGAGCGAGCCCTCGATGGCGTGGCAGAGGGCATCCAGACCCGTGCAGGCGGTCTGGTACGGCGGCAGGCTCACCGTGAGCTCCGGATCAATGATGGTCGCCTTGGGGTACATCTTCGGGTCTCCAATGCTCTTCTTCACGTCCCGGTAGATGCCCTGCGCATTCGTGATCACGGACCACGTGGTGATCTCCGAGGAGGTACCGCTCGTCGTGGGGATGGCGAGGAAGTCCACGGGAGGATGCACGGGAGCAGCACCCGCTTGATAGCTCTCCAGCGTGCCCTCATTCGTGAGGAGGATGGACATGGCCTTGCCGGCATCGAGGACGCTCCCGCCCCCCACGGCGATGATCATGTCGCAGTGATGCGTCCGGAACTGTTCCATTCCCTCGTGGACCATCTGCGAGGTGGGATTCGCTTCCACCTTCTCGAAGAGCATGACCGTGTGTTCCTTGAGGAGCCGGAGGATCTGGTCCGTCTTGCCCTCTTTGCGGAGCGAGGATCTGCCGGTGACGAGGAGGATGCGCTTCTTTCCCGGAAATTCATTCGTCATCACCTCGGGGAGGGAGGCGAGGCTCCCCCATCCGAAGAAGATTTTCGTCGGGAGATAGTAGGTGAACGTGGACATGATGAACGGGCGGGGAAAGGCGCTCAACTCTGCTCGAGGAGCACGGCGTGATTCCTCTTCAGGATGACGAGGAAACCGACGACGCTGACGCAGAATGCGAGGAGCATGGTCCAGAAAGCGAAGGTGGAGAGCGCCGGGAGAGCCCAGAGGGGAGCGGTGAACTCCCCATTACGGACAGCGAGAAAGAGGAGCCCGGCGCCGATGGAAATCGTCTGGAGGAAAGCTTTGATCTTGCCGTAGGCTACGGCGCCAATGTAGAGGCTCTGGCTCATGGCGAAGCTGCGGAAGGCATCCATGATGATCTCCCGCGCGAACATGACCATGAGCAGCCAGAGCGGATAAACTCCGGCAAATTGCAGGAAGAGAAAGTAGAGGAGGATGAGGAGCTTATCGCTGAGCGGGTCGATGAAGGCGCCGAGCCGCGTCATCAGATTGCGCGTGCGGGCAATGTAACCATCGAGCACGTCCGTGCACATGGCGAAGAGGAAGATGCCGGCGGAGATGGTCGTGCGATATGGGACCTCAGTGGCGAACAGGAGGGCGACACCCACCGGCGTGATGAGGAGGCGGAAGAAGGTGATTTTATTGGGGAGGGTCATGGGCGTTCGACGAAGGAGTAGGCCGGAGCCGGATGATACACCGCAGTGGCGGTGCGCGTCTTCAGGGAGAGGCAGACGGAGAGATGGGTCCGGAGGAGGAACCAGCCGTTCTTCCGGAGGAGGAGCTTGCACTGGCCGAGGGCGAAGACGAGGGCAGCCAAACGGAACCATTCCGGGAAGTGCACGACGTGCGCATCTTTCCGCTTCAGGGCATCCAGCGGGTGCTCGCCCGGGCGCACGCGGAGACAGGAGAGGATCCTCCCGAAGTGCCAGGGGATGTGGGCGTCCGAGCCGCCGGCGATACGCTTGTGGTGCGTGACCGCCCACGCGGCGGCGTGCGCATTCTGCTTTACAGTCATGGCACCGTTCCGGATTTCGATGCAATCGATTTGCCCGAGGAGCGCAGGGTCGACGACGCCCCGCTCAATGACGCCTGCGAGGCCGATGAAGCGCGGGGCGAACGGATGGGGGGCGATGATGACGCAGGGGAAGGCGCGAGCCCCCGCGACGATCTCCTCGACGGTGATGTCGAGCACGAAGCTATTACGTTCCTTGCGGGGCACGATGCAGCGCTCGTAGTATGCGATGAGATCCTCCACCTTGTAGAAGAGCACGGAGATATCCACGCCATTGAAAGCCTTCACCTCGATGCCCGGGATGACGGGGACGCCCAATTTGTTTTTGCAGGCCTCCACGGCGGCTGCAATCTCATTATGATCCAGGATGGCCAGCCCGATGCCGAGCTCCTTCGCGCGGCGGAGAAGCCCGTCGACGGAACAGAAGGCATCCTTGGAGACGCTGGTATGCACATGGAGATCGACGCAGGTGTATCCCTGCTCTTTCAGGCTGGCGATGGCACGGGCGCTTGCAGCAGGCATGGTATGCCGCATCATAGAGCGCTTACGGGTGCCCTGCACGCTTCTTCAGGGGGAATTCCGGGCCTTTCTTGTTCGCTTGCCTGTCCGTGTACACTCTCCCTGAAATGAAGCGTTCCGAAGTCGCTTTCGGCCTCCTCCGCATTCCCGTCGATGGGCTGGCGGTGCTCGCTGCATTGCTCCTGTCCTACCGTCTCCGCGAGGCGAACATGGATCTGATTCCGCGCGTACAGCTCCTCGATACAGCCACGACCCTGCCATCGTTTACTCTCTATGTTTCGGAGTTTGTGTTGCCGGGCATCGCGGTCTTTATCGTGATTGCCGCGTTTCTCAGGATGTACGCACTCCGCTCGACGCGCAGCGCCTGGAGTGAGATGGGAGGCATCGCCGTGGTGGCCCTCCTCTGGCTCGTCGCGGTGATGGCGTGGTACTTCCTCATCCTCAAAGAGCTCTTCTACTCGCGCATCCTGCTCCTACATGCCGTCTTCTTCATTGCTCTCTTCAGTGCGCTCGGGCGCGCGTCCCTCACGCTCCTCCAGCGTGCGCTCCTCCGCTGCGGGGTCGGCATCCGCGCCGTCGTTTCCGTGGGGGTTCATCCCGTCTCGGAACATGCGAAGTGGACGCTGCAGGAGGACTCGCATTATCGCTATCTCGGTCACGTGTCCGATGTTGCCGCGCTCCGCGAAGTCGCGCTCAAGCGGCGCATCGATCTTGTCCTCCAGACGGATCCGAGTCCGCGCAATCAGGAAACCGTACTCCTCATCGATTACTGCAGGAGCCACCATGTCGGGTATGGCTTCCTCCCGCCGGTCTTCGCGGATGTCCCGCGGCAGCTGCGCGTGGACCATCTGGGGTTGCTCCCGGTCCTCCGCTTCCAACCGACGCCCCTCGACGGGTGGGGCCGCGTCTTCAAGCGAGCCTTCGATGTCCTCCTGAGCATCGTCTTTCTCGTCCTCCTCTCGCCGTTGCTTCTTCTCTTTGCCCTCGGCGTGTTCATCGACGGCGGGTGGCCGGTCCTCTACGTGTCACGGCGTGTGGGGGAGCGCGGGCGCGGGCGCATCTCCATGCTGAAGTTCCGCTCCATGGTTTGCGATGCGGATATGCGCAAGGAGGAAGTCCGGATCCTGAGTCATCGCAACGATGGCCCGCTCTTCAAGGTCCACCATGATCCGCGCGTGACGCGCTTCGGCCGCTTCCTGCGGCGCTGGTCCCTCGATGAGCTCCCGCAGTTCCTGA
>JAQUNQ010000093.1 GCA_028717505.1 Candidatus Peribacteraceae bacterium | reverse complement strand
GTGCGTATCCCGTCTGGTAGAGGGCTTCCGTCGAGAGGAACGTGAACAGATACAGCAGCAATTGGCCCGCAAAGAGGACGAGGAAGAAGGAACTGAAAAGCACGATCGGCGAGCGAAAAGCGTCGGAGCGGCGCCACAGCAGGAGTCCGATGAGGATCGGGAAGAGGAAGATCCAGTTCCCCTCGAAGAACGTGTTGATCCAGACGGAAGTGAGGACGCCCTCCTGCCAGGCGAGCGTGAGTCCGCTCACGGCGTGGGCATTGCCGAACGTGAGGCCGTTTGCCCACTTGAAGCCGATCCATGGGATGGCGATCAGTGCGAGCCATAGGCCGTCCCAGAGAATGCTTCGGACGATGTCCGGAAGGGCGAGCCGACCGGTTTTCAGGAACCACGTGAGCACGGCGGCGGTGAGAATGATGAGGAGCGGGATGAACAGGAGCAGGGCTTCGTTCTTCGTGAAGATGAGCAGCGCGAGGGCGATGCCGCTCAAGCGAAGCCAACTCAAGCGCTTGGAGGAGGACGGAGCGAGCAGCGCGAGGAAGAGCAGCCCGATGGCTGCGAAGAGGTGAGCCGAGAGGAAGATATCGGCGTAGGGACTCGTCGCCTGGATGAGCTCAAGCGGGAGGCTTGCGAGCAGGTACGTCCCGATGAGCGCCCAGAGCGTTCCTGCCGCGCGCCGAAGGAGTGCGAAGACGAGGAGGAGTACCGCCACGTACCAGAGCAAATGCACGCCGTTCACGAGAGCTTCGTTCCACGTG
Organism: Candidatus Peribacteraceae bacterium; assembly: GCA_028717505.1. GTDB lineage: Bacteria > Patescibacteriota > Gracilibacteria > Peribacterales > Peribacteraceae > JAQUNQ01. Next base: position 3,283 of record JAQUNQ010000093.1, on the reverse strand, counting down.
CCGGCGAGCGAGGCGACCATCGTCTTCACCATCGATACGGTGGGCGGATAGGATCCGATTCCCTCCGCGCCGGTGTGATCGCCCGAAAAGTCGATGACAAATTTTTTCAGGACGAAGAAAACCTTCCCGCGGAAGTTCCAGTTGTCGACGACGTCGTCGAATGCGGGAGGGGTGAGCAGGAGAAAAGTGGCGGCTGCGATGACGGTTTTGAGGAGGGTCCACAGGCCGAGAGCTCCGAAGCCCACTCTGGCCCAACGCGGCAGGCGGATGCCCGATGGAGGAGGAGTGAGAGGAGGAGGGGATGGCCAGTGGCGGCGCAGCACCAGCCAGGGGATTCCGAGGACGATGACAAGACCCAGTTGCACCGCGAGGAATCCAGCCCGCGTGAAAGAAACCACATGCAGGAGGTGAACGCAGAAGGTGACGAACATCGTGGAAGTAAGACCGAAGACGAAGCCGAGAGCCCACCGTTCCAACGGAGTGAGCACCGGAGTGTTCCCTTCAACGAGGCGTACCAACAGCCACCCAACGAGGGTGGGGAGGAGCATCCCGATGGCGAACCACACGAACATCATGGCTTGAGCTCAAGGAGGAGGCCGTCATTGGGAAAGGCGCGGATCACGGAGGCTGAACCGGCGACGATCTTCCCGTCCACGACGAAACGCCCCTCATCGTCGATTCCCGCACCCGGTCGCCCGTATGCGAGGGCGAGCGTGGGCTCAATGATCGGCTCCTGCGGCAGGGGCTGAGGGAGAGACGGATAGGTCTCATAGCGTGCAGCGGCGAGGTAGAGACTCTCGCCTTTCGGGCCGACGAACAGGTACGACTGAACGTTCTGGAGGTTGGGACGCACGGCTTCGAGTACGTTGTAGAAGTTTCCGAAGAAACGGAACGTACGGTCTTCCGGTTTGGTCATGATGTACGACTGCCAGTCCGTGCGCGCGTACGAGAGGATCTCCGCCCCCATGCGCACGTCGTAGAAGATCCAGAGGCCGGCTATCGCAAGAAAGAAGAGCGCAAGCGGTTTTCCTTCGGCTGTTTGGCGGCGCGCCAGGAGGAAGCAGCACAGCGCAACGAGAGCGGCGAGGACGTAGAAGACCGCATTCGCGGAGTAGGCGATGGGCGGATCGGTATTGGCCATCTGCGTGCGTGCAATCGGTGTGAAGGTGAGGAGCGGTCCCCACACGAAGTTCACGCTGTGCACGTTCAAGGTGTCGAACGTCCAGAACGACTTGATCGCCTCCAGGAGCTTCTCGAACGGGTTCCAGTGAAGGAACTCCACGCGCCGGATGAGCAGGTCCGTTCCTTTCGGGAAGGCGAAACCAAGGCGCTCCGATCGCCCCGGCCATTCCGAGATCGTCGTCAGGTCCACGGAGGTGACGCGGGGCGACGCATCTGCTTTGATGAGGAACGGGAGCTGGAGGTAGGAGCCCTGTGCTATGGAGGGGTTCAGCCACGCGAAGACGATCTCCGTGTCATAGGCCGTGAGCGTTTCGATGCGCAGTGCATCGATGGGGAAGGGGACAGAGTTCATCCGTGTGATCAATCCTTCGCTGCTCGTCAGTACGTGGAGGCCCTTCTCGGTCAGGATCGGCTGTTGGCTCAAGTCCCGCACTTCCCACTCACCCGGGATGGATCCTTCCAGGAAGTTCCACACTTCCGACTGCATCGCCGCCGCAGAGGCGGGGAGGAGAAGGAGGGGGAGAAGCAGAAGGGTTTTGAACCTCACGAGGGTGCAGTATATCAGCAAGCTCTTTAAATCTTTGCCACCTTTGCCCGGCGGCAAAGGTGGCGCCAAAACGCCGGCGCGCCAGAGCTCCTCCACCCGGCCCTGTGCCTCCTCGTCGACCCCTCCAGGGATTCGGGGTCGCCTCGTCGGCTCCGCTGCCTTCGGCAGCAGGGCCTTCCCCTTCACCCCCCGTGGCGCGCCATCCCTCCTCAATTACTCCGCCAGCGTTGCCGCTGCGATATCCGCAGGGCCGCCCGAGAGCGTGGCCTTGATCCGGCGTATGCCGGCGGAGGAGCTCTCCTCCTTCAGGATTTTGAAAGTGCCGAGCATGCCCGTAGATGCGACGTGCGGGCCGCCGCAGATCTCCTTGCTGAAGACGGTGCCTTTTGTGTTTTCTCCGACGGTGTAGACCTTCACTTCCGCGTCGTAGCGCGCATCGAAGACGCCGACGGCGCCCTTCTCCTTCGCCTTCTCGACGGTGGTGATGCGGTAGGTGATGGGCAGATCCGCTTCAATCGCTTCGTTCACGAGACGCTCCACTTCCTTCAGCTGCTCTCCCGTGAGCTTCTCTCCGTGGTTGAAGTCGAACCGCAGACGCTCCGCGGTGATATTGGAACCGCGCTGGTTCACGTGCTCACCGAGAACCTTCTTGAGAGCTGCGTTGAGCAGGTGCGTGGCCGTGTGGAGCTTGGTGGTCTGCGCCGAGTGGTCGGCGAGGCCGCCCGAGAAACGTTTCTCGGCTCCCGCGCGCGAGAGGGATTGATGCTCCTCGAAGGCGCGGGAGAATCCCGCCTCATCCACGCTGCAGCCATACTCCTGCGCCATCTCGACCGTGAGCTCGAGCGGGAAGCCGTACGTGTCGTAGAGGTGGAAGGCGCTCACGCCGTCAATGGTTTTGCTCGAGAGACCCTTCAGGACGCGGTCGAAGTGCTTGAGGCCTTCGGCCAGTGTCTTGCCGAACTGCTGCTCTTCGCGTGCGAGCGATTCGAGGATGGCGGTCTTGCGGTCCATGAGATGCCCCCACACGTGGCCGTACTCGCCGATGACCGCTTCCGCGACGGCGGGGGCAAACGTTCCCGTGTGCTCGATCCCCAGCCTGCGCGCGGAGCGAATCGCTCGGCGGATGATGCGGCGCAGCACGTAGCCCTGGTCGACGTTGGACGGCGAGATGCCGTCGGCGATGATGAACGCGGCGGCCCGCAGGTGGTCGACGATGATACGTGTGTGGCGCGTCGTGTCTTTGGATCGTTGCCCCTCTTTGGCAATCGTGCCTGCCAATGATTCCACGGAGCGCAGGATCGGCGCCATCCGGTCGGTTTCGTAGACATTGGAGACCCGCTGCAGCACGGCGGCCGCGCGCTCGAGGCCCATGCCCGTGTCCACGTTCTTCTGCTTGAGGGGCTCAAATGTCCCGTCCGCCGTTTTGTTGTATTGCATGAAGACGTCGTTCCAGATCTCGAGCCAATCAGCTTCATTCGTTGCAGGGTTGCCATGGGGGGCACCTTCGCCCATCCACACAAACATCTCCGTGTCCGGACCGCAGGGTCCCGTGAG
>JAQUNQ010000092.1:687-4126 GCA_028717505.1 Candidatus Peribacteraceae bacterium | reverse complement strand
GCACCGGCCGTCCTGGCACTTCTTCCTGAGGAGGAGCTCTTCCCCCTCGCAGGCGGGCTTGCACTCCTCGGAAGTGTTGCACAGCTGCGCGCTCACGGCGTCCTCCTGCGGCCGCCGGCAGGCGGCGACCTTGTTCACCACGGAGCAGGTCCACTCTGTCCCGTAGCGGTCGCAGTGGCTCGCCGCCTCGAGCGTTTGGCACCGTCCGTCCGAGCAGGCCTTGCGGAGGAGGGTCTGCTCATCGAGGCAGGACGTGGTGCAGTCCGTCGTGTCGTTGCACTCCTCCAGAGCGTACTTCTTCGGCCGCCGGCAGGCGGCGACGCCGTCGAGCACCGCGCACCCGTATCCCTCCTTCACGCGGCTGCAGCGTTGCGAAGCCTCGGGGTCCACTTCGCACCGGCCGTCGCGGCAGATGCGGACGAGGGCAAGGTCGGCATCCTGGCAGGTGGAGGGACAGTCGGAGGATTTATTGCACTCCTGCTGCTTGCCCTCCGCAGGACGTCGGCAGGCGGCGATACCCTCGTAGACCGAGCAGGTCCATCCAGCCTGCTTCACTGCGCAGGATACGATCTTCGCCGTCACGCACCGGCCGCCTGCGCACCTCGCGGTGACGGCACTGTTTCCCTGGCATCTGCCGGGACAATCTTCTGCGGTATTGCAGAGGGGTTGGTCCTCTTTGGCGGGTTTGCGGCAGGCGGCGACCCCGTTCAGGACATCACAGGTCCAGCCGGTGTCCCGCGTCTCGCACCGGACGGAGCCGCTTGCAGTGACACTGCACCGCCCGTCGTCGCACGTCCTTGGGATCGCCCGGTTGCCCAGGCAGGTTCCCGGGCAGTCGGCGTCGGTATTGCAGAGGTCCTGCGGGAATTGGAGGAGCGCCCCGCTCGCGGCATGCGGGTTCTCGACGAGGATGCGGCAGAGGCGCGCGCTTATCCGGATGCCGTTCCTGCTCTGCCACGCATCGCCGAGCGCGTCGCAGGCCGCGATGTTTTTGTGTGTGCTCGCGACGCGCAGGAGGCAGTCAATTTTCGTCGGCGCGTGGCGGGTATCGGTGATGCCTGCGCAGATCTCCGGATCGTTCCGAGACAATGCCACACGCGTCAGGCACTCCGCCTTCGTGGCGGATTTCTGCGGCATGCCGGCGTCTGCTTCTGCGGGGAGCGCGTCGCAGATCGCCGCATCCGCGAGGCGCGCCGCCATCACGGTGATGCAGAATTCGCGATTCATCTGTGCGTCGTAGACGCCGGCGAAGTGCGTGCAGATGCCCTGCGCGATGGGTTCCCGTGCCACCCATGCCCCTCCCGCGCCGAGCGCGGCGACGAGGATGATCCCGGGGAGGATTTTCAGGGGGATTTTCACGCGGACATTGTAACGTGACTTGCTCCCGTGCGCTTGGGGCGGATCCGCTATCCCTTCCCGTTTCTGAGGAACTCCCCAAGCTTCCGCGCGAGGATGCCTCTCACGTGCTGGTGGAAGTGGATGGTGCCCACGGGGGGCGGCTCGAAGGTGCGGACGATCCCGGGGAGGAGGCGCTGCGCCTCGTGCCGTACGGCTTTCTTCCCGCCGCGGAAGTCGCTCGGGATGTTGAGACTGTCGACGACGCCACCGGCCAGCGAGTGATACTTTCCTGCGAGGTCCTGCACGGCTTGATCGAACTGATCCTGCTCTACGGCAATTCCCTCGGCATCCTTCGCCCACCGGCAGAAGCGCCGCCGACGCCTCTGCTCTTCCTCCTCCTCAGGGGACAGGGATCGTTCGGGGGGCGGGGGCGGTTCTGTCCCGCTGCCCGGTGGCGGGGGTGGCGGAGGGGGGTCGGCGTCGGGGCGGCGGAGGCGCAGGAGCTCCTCGAGGGTGGGCTTGTCGGGGATGGCGAGCTGCTCCACTTCGAGGCAGTGGAGCATGGCTGCCTGAACGAGGGGTTCGGCCCATCGCTGGAAGTCGTCCCCGTGCTTACCCGGATCGAAGTGCGTCGCGAGCCCCTTGAGGGCGCGGAAACCCGCAGTCTGGATCTGTTCGCGGGAGAGGCGGGGCTTCGACCACTCGCGGAGGAGACTCTCCGCCTCAGGCTTCATCCAGTCGATGCCCATGTGGATCATGCTGCCCTGCACAAAGTAAGGACTCGTGCCAAGGACGTGATGACGCTGCGCCCATGCCATCAGGCGCCTGTCACGGTTGTCTCCTCCCTCCGGGCAACTTTGTTGTTGTTGATCTTCCTCCCGCAGGCCCCGTTCGACAGCCGCGCGCACGTACGCGATGGTGGTGAGGAGTCTCCCGTAGCCGCTCTCGCGCGCCAGCCGCTCGAGCTCCGGCAGCATGTTGGCGATTTTCTTGAGGGCTGCCGGTCCCTGCTCTGCCGGAGGATCGGTGCGCCGTGCGTCGGTTTCCAGTGTGTTGGACATGGCGGCGGACTCTACCGATGCGTGTCTCCGTGGGCAAGGGATCTGAGTGACGACTCCCCGCCTCCTCCGTCGTTGCGTCTCACTCTGGTGGGAGGAGAGGAGGGCAAAGATGCTCAAACTCAGAGACAATCGTCGATTCTCTTCAAAATTTTATTGTTTATGATCATTCAGTCTCGTCAGAGAGTGCTTTCCTGCTTTGCACACTGCATCACCTGATCTCGAGGAAAACGGGGCCCATCGAACGAGAAAGACTATTTGTTCGATGAGCCCACCCTGCTCCAGAGGGAGAACGGAAAGAAAAAGAAGCGTGCCCCACCATCACCACCGTTCGTACCAGGCCCGCGACGGGGCCGAGGAGACGGTTTCGCGAACTGGCTGCCGCACGGGCGTGCGGGTTGCAGCTCGCACGGTTTCTGCTTTTCGCTCTGCGGCGATCCGCGCGAAGCGCTTCGGGCACTTCTTGCGCTGGTGCGAATTGAGATTCTTGTCCTTTACCACCTTCCCGCAGTCAGGACACTGCACCTTGCGGGATGTGCACTGCTGTGAGCCTCCAGATTTATGAGGCTTGCCGCTGCTCTTCGTCACGGTACGGGGGACAAAGTGGCCCATACGATCACTCCTTTGCTCTGCTCTCCGGTATGCGCGAAAACTTCGCGGAATCCCGCGGAAGCGGGATCACGAGAGCAGGTGATGCACTGCGAAAGTTTCAAAGAGCAACTTGTGCAATGTTATACTTTTTCTTTATTGCGTCAATCACGTGGAAAAATTGTCTATTTGAAGATCATCACTACACTTGCTGCGTGTCCGTGCTCAAGAAGATCGTCGGTGTCCTCCTACTCCTCTACGGGGTGATTGCCCTCGTCACGCCCCTCACGCCGGCGGCCGCCGTGTCGGTCTTCGTCGGGCTCGAACTCCTCGGCTTGAGCTTCCTCATCCCGGAGAAAGTCCGCTCCTCTCCTGCACGGATGAAGGAGTGGATGCGCGGGCGGAAGAGAGAGAAGAAAGAAAAGATGGAGAAGAAATAAAGGAAGGAGAGGATG
>JAQUNQ010000092.1:0-677 GCA_028717505.1 Candidatus Peribacteraceae bacterium | reverse complement strand
AGCGGTGCTCGTTCTTTCGTGCTGTCCTTACGCTGCGAGGACCAAGGTTCCCTCGGTGGCCTCCTTGTCGAGCTTGAGCCCGATCTCCTCCCCCTTCTTCGCCGTCGCAATGGGCGTGTGATTCACCTGCATGGAGGAGACCTTCTGGGTGAACTCACGTGCGCCGTGCTTCAGGCGGATGGTCTGTCCGATCTTCAGCGGGGCATCCAGCGCCACGACGCCGACACCGATGCGGTCGTAGAAGTGCGTGATCTTGCCGAGGACGGTCTCCGCCGTCTTGCGGATGAGCGCCTTCTTCGCCGGCGAGAGCTTCGCCTTCGCTTTCTTCTTCGTCACCTTCTTCTTCGTGACTTTCTTCGCCGCCTTCCTCTTCGCTGGCTTGCGTGCGGCCTTCCTCTTCATCACCTTGCGCGTCTTCTTCACTTTTCTCTTCAGGGTTTTCTTACTCTTCTTGGTGCGGGATTTCTTCTTGGCCATGGGGTGAGGGGGGAAAGGGCAGCCTCATTCTATGCCCTGTTTCGCTCTGGTGGGAAGAGCGGGAAATCCTCTTCCGTAAGCCACTTCCTGGCATTTGACTCTTCGGGGATCTTCCGGTGCTCCGCTGCAGAGGGGGAGAACCTCTGTTACACTCCCTTCCGATTTTCCTCCTCTCCTCCATGCAGCGTTCCGCCCTCCGC
>JAQUNQ010000091.1 GCA_028717505.1 Candidatus Peribacteraceae bacterium | reverse complement strand
GGCGGTCAAGAGTCTCAATGCCGGCGGTGTCAGCGGGGAGCAGGTGCAGATTCTCTCCTTTGCCATCCATGGGATAGGGGAGTGGAGCTGGCGTTCCTATGACAAGTCCTCCATCGAATCCTATTCTCTCTTCGAGACTGCGCGCTCCGTGGTCACGGACATCACGAATCCCGGGCCGGAGACGGACGTCCTCATCACAGGCGCGGGACAACGCATCGGTTCCTTCCGGTTCGCAGGCAAGCGGGGTGATGGCGCGGCGGATCTCGCGGTGACTGATCTCACCTTCCAGATCGGCGCGACGGGCGGTGCCTCCCTTTCGAACGTGCAGCTTGCAACAGATGGTCTCAGTGATCGGGTGAGCTGCTCGGTGCTCGCAGGGAATATCATTTGCTCCAATATTTCTGCGACCTTCGGTTCCTTCGAAGATGCGCCCCGCACCCTCACGCTCTACGCGACCGTGACCGTGCCGCCGACGTCGATCAACTCCTACGTCCAGCTCTTCCTCACGCCCGCGGGTGATTCGAGTTCGGCGGGGGCGGTGACATGGACGGATGGTACGTCTTCCTTCTCATGGGTGCCCTTCGACTCGCCGATTGCCAGCGGGACGAAGTTTGAAAGATAAGCCTGAACCCTGTCAGAGTGGCTTCAGCGGCGCGATGCTGAGCGCGAAGCTCTTCTTCTGCCCGGAGTCGAACTGCACCTCCACCACCCCGCCGCGGCGCGCCGTGACGGTGCCGTCACCGAAGGACGGGTGCTGCACGCGGAGCCCCTCGGCGAATTCCTCCTGGTTCGCGTCGTCCCCGAGGTCGATGTCCTGATTGAATTCCAGTGCGTGCACGGAATCCCTCTGCCGGAAAGGCTCGATGGGGCCGCTGCTCTCGCGAGCGTGCTCTTCCCCTTTCATGGAGGCCCACGCGAAGGCGCTGAGGATATTATCGCTCCGGCGCTCGGTGACGGCGTCAGGGAGATCGTCGAGGAAGCGGCTCGGCGCGTTGACGCGCGTCTCCCCCCAGAGCATGCGTGAGCGGGAGAAGAAGAGCGTGAGATGCGTCTTCGCCCGCGTCATGCCGACATACATGAGGCGGCGCTCCTCCTCGAGCTGCTCGCGATCGAAGCTGGAGTTTGCATGCGGGAAGATGCCCTCCTCGCATCCAGCGATGGAGACTGCCTCGAATTCGAGACCCTTGCAGAGGTGCAGCGTCATGAGCGTCAGCGCGTCATCGCGGATGTCCGTGAGCTTGTCCACCTCCGATACCAGCGCGACTTCCTCTAGGAAGCTCTGGAGCGAGACCTGCGGCGCGAGGGCATCGTACTTGTGCGTGACGGAGAGCAGCTCCTGCACGTTCTCCCAGCGTTCTTCGCCCTCCTCCGTGTCATCGCGGAGCCACTGCTCGAGGCCGGTTTTCCCGATGAGCTGTTCCGTGAGCTCGGAGGCGGTGAGCTTCTGCGCCGATGCCCGGAGATTCTCGATGAGCGCGGTGAATGCGCGGATACGCTCCTGCGTCCCCTCGCCGATATCCTCCACTTCCCTGCAGGCGAGGAGTGCCTCCCAGAGGGGGAGTCCGCGCGCGCCGGCGAATGTTTGGATCTTGCCGAGGGTCGTTTCGCCGATCTTCCGGGCGGGGACATTGAGGATGCGGAGGAGAGACAAGGTGTCGTGGGGATTCAGGATGATGTGGAGATAGGCGAGCACGTCCTTCACCTCCCTGCGCGCGTAGAACTTCACCCCTCCGACGATCCGATAGGGGAGATTGAGGCGCATGCAGGCCTCCTCGAAGAGGCGCGACTGGGCGTTCATGCGGTAGAGGATGACCTGATCATTGAGGGGTATGCCTTCGCGCTTCCGCCTCTCCGCGAGGCGAACAGCTTCCTCCGCCTCCTTCCGCTCGTCGGCAACCTCGTGGACGGTGACGCGTGGCCCCTCTTTGCGTTCCGTCCACATCGTCTTCTCCGGGCGCTGCGGGTTTGCCGCGATCACGGCATCCGCGGCGGAGAGGATGAGCTGGGTGGAGCGGTAATTCTGTTCTAGCTTGATCCGCAGCGCCTGGGGGTACTCTTTCTCGAAGTCGAGGATGTTGCGGATGTCCGCGCCGCGGAAGGCGTAGATCGACTGGTCGGGGTCCCCGATCACGCAGAGGTTCCGGTACTTCTGCGCGAGCAGCGTGATGAAGAGGTACTGCGCGTGGTTCGTGTCCTGATACTCGTCCACATTGAGGAAGCGCCATGTCTCCTGGTAGCGGTTGAGCACCTCTGGCATCTCGTGGAAGAGGCGGACGACTTCGAGGATGAGATCGTCGAAGTCGAGCGCGTTCGCAGCACGGAGCGCATGCTCATACGCCTTGTAGGCTTCGATCACCCGCTGCATGCGCGGCGTGGTGGCCTGCTCCGCCGCCTGCGCGGGGCCCAGCGCCTCGCACTTGAAGCGGCCGATGTAGCCGAGGGTCGCGCGGGGCTTGAGCTCGGCTTCGTCGATGTTGGCTTTCTTCAGGATCTCCTTCACGAGCTTCTCCTGATCGTCCTGATCGTAGATCACGAACGAGCGGTCGCGCCCGAGTTTCTCGATATCCTTGCGGAGGATGCGGGCGCAGATGGAGTGGAAGGTGCCCATCACCGGCAGTTTGGCGGAGCGCGAGCCCCATGCGGCGAGGTCCTCCCCCTCGGTGATGTGGAGCAGATTCTCGATGCGGTGCTTCATCTCCTTCGCCGCCTTGTTCGTGAAAGTGACGGCGAGGATCTGCCACGGGGGGATGCCCTGATGGATGAGGTGGGCGATGCGGTGCGTGAGTGCCCGTGTCTTTCCGCTGCCGGCTCCCGCGAGGATGAGGAGCGGTCCCTGTGTGTGTTCCACCGCTTGGCGCTGCGGTTCATTGAGGGTGCCGACGATCAGGTCAGCGGATGGTGCGCGTCGTGCTGGTTTCTTGGTGGGGTTCACTGCGACATGGTACCAGAACTGCTGGTGGCTTCTCAGAAAAACAGCCGACTCTCATCGGTTGATCGTTGGCGATTGCCGTGAGCTTTTCGTGGAGGCCCTGGAGAACTGCGTCGAGGCGCGCATCCACCTCCTCTGTCTCCAGAATGGTGCTCGCCGAGAAGCGCCGCACCCGGTCGTACATGATGATCATTGTGGCTCCGTTTCCGTTCGGCGATACGCTAGTCCACTGGAAGCCATCGCCGAATTTTTGGAGGGGGCCCTCAGGGTGGAAGGGGAGGAGTTTCATGAGAAGGGGGGAAAGGGGGAATAAAAAATTCCTCGCTTCTTTTTGGGAGCGAGGTGGGACAGAAACATGCGTCAGAACACCCCGCTACCTCTTCGTGGTATCGGAATTATTCTTGGCGATCATGGCAACGAAACGATGCATGACAGGGGTAACGTACGCCTCCTCTTATTCCTGTCAACGTCTCTCGGGTTCTCTGCCCCTGCGCTCGATCGCCTCCTGAATGGTTTCCAGGAGTCGCCCCCTCATTACCTGAACTTCGGCGTCCATGTCGGCCCCTTGGGGGACGATGGCGATGTCCGTGAGGACGAGGCCGGTGATGGGTGCCTTCGCGAAGACATCGATCCGCACCAGCCCCTCCCGCACCATGCGTGCTGTCGCTCCTATCGTCACGTAGTCCGCAGTCGTGAGTGCCTCTCCCGTGACGGTGGAGATGCTCCTATACAGGGTGACATCCTGCATCATTCCCTTGTAGGCCCACAAGGGGAGCGGTTCCTGGGGGCCGTGGCCCGCAGATGTGTGCCTTCCTTCTTGCCCTGGGGGAAAAGAGATAGGAGCAGGTTGTGCCGGTGATTCCGAGATGCAGCTGGCCATGGGAGAGGGGGGAAACAAAAAACCCCGCTTGCGCGAGGTGGGTGAACTGGCATCAGCACGCTCGCGCTATCCCTTTAGGACGACGAGGAGGACGAGGCTGACGATCACGCGATGCTGATACATCGAGGGCTATGGTAGGCCGTTTTCTTCACGAGTCAACTTTGTTTCCCCGCATGGAAGAGGGGAACGGGTTGGAAAAAACCTGTGCCGCGTATAGGCATCCACATTGCACCCGCCTCGTCGAGAGCGACTGAACCCCGAGCGAAGCGAGAGGGTGAGGAGCGATCATGGTGTTTCCTCCGGATCAATTACTTGGAGAACGCTCGT
>JAQUNQ010000090.1 GCA_028717505.1 Candidatus Peribacteraceae bacterium | reverse complement strand
GACAAAAAAGACGGGAGGATTTATTCACGCCTCCGCCTTCACCACCACCTTGAGCGACTGCTCGTGCTCGCCGAGCTTCACCTTCACTTCGAAGTCCCCAACCGCCTTGATGGGCTCCACAATGGTAATGGCGGATTCCGGAACATCGGCACTGAGCTGCTCGCGAATGGCAGCGGAGAGATTCTTCTCCGTGAGAGCGGCGTAGAGCTTGCCGGTCTTCGTTGCCTTGCGGCTGAAGGCGACTTCCTTTCCCATAATCTTGCCAACGGCACTGGACTTCAGGGCGATCTCCTTCTGCTTCTCCTCCGCACGACGCTTAATCTCCTCCGCGTAGCGGCGTCGGACAGTCGGAGTGGCGACGAGGGCTTTTCTGTGGGGAAGCAGACAATTCAGCGCATAACCGTCCCCCACGATCAGGAGGTCGTTCTTCTTTCCGATGCCAGGGATGTCCTGAAGGAGGAGGATTTCCATGAGAAAAGGCTGAAAGCCCTCATAGGGCCGGAAAAGTCTACGCACGGAAGGGGGGGATGTCAAGAGTGAATAACACTTCACGTGGCGCTCCAGTCTGATTCATGGGGAAAGCTCACAAGCCAAGGCAGGAAGGAGAACCAGCTCATCCCCGGACGGAAGACGCGTTCCTGCCGTACGTACCAGTTGTGCAGGGTGAGGAAGCGGTCGGAATGGAGGGAGAGCCTCCCAGTCTCGATGCCGTGCACATCCTGGTGGTAGGCGAAGGTGTAGAGGGGGGAGTAGAGGAAGATGGCAGGCACATCCTGCTTCAAGATATCGCGGAGTTCTCCGAGGGCGCTCTGGCGTTCTTTTTCATCAAAAGTCTGGCGGATGAGACGGAGGAGTGAATCGGCAGCGAGGGAGGTGTACTGCGAGAAGTTGTAGGCATCGAGGCGGAGGGAATTCTTGTCCCCCTCAAAACGCTGGATCCCGTCACTGTGCCAGTAGGGGTAGCTGTCGAGATTATCGAGGAGCGATTGCCCGTAGAGGAGGATGTCATAGTCACGCTGAATGAGCCGCTGCTCAAATTCATCACGCGTTTCCGGGACAACAATGGAGACGTGGACGCCGAGCGCCGCCCACTGGTCACGAATGAGCTCCGCCACTTTCCTGTAGGTATCCGGCGCGCTACTCGTAAGGAGGGTAAGTGTCAGGCGATCTCCGCGATCGTTCACGCGGATATCCGTTGGATCTTTCTCCGTCCGCATCCGGAGCATCCCGTGTTCCAGGTAGAAATTCTGCACAGTGATGCGCTCCGCCGCAGGAATTTTTCCGGCCCGCGAATCGACAAAGAGATTCACCAGACGCTGTTCCTCCGATGCCCGCTTATACTCCTGCGTGTTTGTCGTCCTCCAAACGTAGCAGGAATCAATGGGCTTCCCCTTGGGATCAGCGAGACGCACGATGCTTGCCCCGAGCCTCAAGCTCCCCGAGCCTCCGACTGTTCGCAGGGCGGCGATCCATGTGCCGGAAGACGTGGGACTCTGTTCCACGGGTGCCCCATTGAGCGTGGAGCCGAGCGGTGCATCGAGGAGCGAACCCGTGACAGTGAGGATCGCCCCCGTATCGAGGAGCACGATCGAGTCGATGTGCAGGACGCCGGCCTCATTCGCCTCGCGCATCTCGAGGAGCCGCTGGAGGCGGACTTTCTCGGGGAGGTTCCAATTCGATTCAAAGAGGGCTCCCTGTGCCGCCTGCGGATCGTAGCTGTAGCGCCAGTCTGAGGTATCGATCTCCAGGAGAGGGGTATCGACGATGGACTTCTCCCCGATGGCATCCACGAGCGCCTGCTTATTCGTGCCGAGCTGCAGGCCCAGACGAAGTTTTTGATCCCGAAGAGGGCCACGATCGAGATTGAAGAAGAGCGCGACGTACTGTGGGAGTGTGTAGTTGATGGACTTGAAACGTCGCGGGACGATGGGTTCGCCCTGCTCATTGCGGGGAACGAGCCGAACTGCATCAAGGTTGCGGATGTCCGAGAGGAGTGTGGAGTAGTCCGGGAAAATGCGGAGAACGATGCGCTTGAGGTAGTAATCGGGGTCGATGGGACGCGGGAAGCGCTCGAGGGTGACCTCCGTGGAGAGCTCCGTCTGGACGAGGCTCTTGAAGGAGTAGGGGCCGGCACCAATGGGCTTGAAGCCGAAGTCCAGCACTTGATCCAACTTGTTCACCGGCACGCCTTCAAACGACTTCTTCGGGAGGAGCCCGATGGTCAGGTTGCTCGCGAAGAAGCTGTACGGTTCCTCCAGGCGGAAGCGCACGGTGCGGTCGTCGAGCTGCTCGACCTCCACACCCAGGAAATTCTGGCGGAGGAGACTGTTCGGGAACGCGGGATTCTGGATCGTCTCGAAGGTGAAAAGGACGTCCTCCGGCGTCACGGGGTGGGGGGCCTCCGGCGTGTTGTCGTGCCAGAAGATGTTCTCCTTCAGCTTGAGGGTGTAGGTGCGCCCGCCATTGCTCACTGCGAGGGAAGCGAGGTCATCCTCAATCTGCCGCGTCTCGGGGTTGTACTTGAGGAGTCCCGCGAAGACGAGCGATACGATGTCACGGTTCACGTTGTTCGTGATCGTGAACCAGGGATTGAGCGGCTGGAACTGCCCGACGGATCCCTCGATGTAGGTGCCGCCGTTCGCGGGGGCGAACTGCGTGGCATCGAGGTAGAACCTCCGAAGTAGCAGGAGGAGAGTGAGGAGGAAGAGCACGACGAAGGCCCTCAGCGCCCACCGGTGGTAGCGCACGATCGCCCTCAGGAAACGGTACGTAGTCGTCACCGAGACAGGAGAAAAAGAAAACCGCGCATGCCTCCGCTCTTCAGAGATACCAAAGAAGAACGGAAAGGCCGAAGAAAATGGCACTCAACCAGATGCTGGCAACATAAATCACCTTCTCGGCACCGCGGCGCTGGACGTAGGTGGCTCCGGAACCGCCGAAGGTGGCGGAGAGGCCGGAGGCGCGGTGCTGCAGGAGAATCGTGAGGGAGAGGAGAAGGCTCACAATGACGAGGATGATGGTGACAAGAGATTTGAGCAACATAGTGAAGCCAGTGTAGGGATATTCCCCTCCATCGGCAACGCAGGGGAGGGGAATTGGGCAGGAAATTACATTGAAGGATTGCCCGGCTTCGCTGCGCTACGCCGCGGCATCCGGCTGGCGACATTATGATCGCAATGAGAAATCGCGGCGCAGCCCCGCACATGCGGGACGAAGCCGGATGGTGGGCGGTACAGGAGTCGAACCTGTGACCTTCTGGGTGTAAACCAGACGCTCTGAACCAACTGAGCTAACCGCCCGAACATGCCCAGCATAGCAAAATGCAAAAAAACCATCGCAAAGACGTGGGTGCCCAGCTTGGGACGCGCTTCTGGAGCGATTCCTCTGCGGATAAATGAGAGAGGGGAGTGGGGGTTGAAGAAGCGGGAGAGAACAAAGAATAAATGCTTAAAATGCCATTTAAATTAAGAATTTTGAGTCTATTCGTAATATTGACACATAGCTTAATAATGTTGACAAGATATACTCCCGTCTCTAGAATGACTTCCTTTTTGTCTTCCCATATCTCCCATGCGTATGTCCAAGCGCTTCCAAACTCTCGCGGTCCTCGGCGTGCTCGCCCTCGGACTGACCGCTGTGCACAGTGCAGTGGTTTCCCTTCCGGCGGATTCCGCGTCAGCGGAGGAACGCAGCGTGTATCTGAGCCTCTCAGACGGAGTGGAGACGGTCGAAGCGGGCAAATTGCTCGTGTACACCGTGACAGTGAGACTGGACGGATCGGTGCAGAAGTCCGTGCGCGTCTCCATGAAACTCCCCAACTACGCCAATACCGTGGAGGCGAGTGACAGCGGGAGGAGAGATGGCGCCTGGATTGTATGGGACAACGTCGTTCTCGATCCCCAGACAACGCGCAGGCTCTACGTGAACATCGGCGTGGATCCGTATGTGTCAGACGGCACGATCCTCGTCGCACAGGCAGAATGTGACGGGGAGACCGCCGTGGATAACACGGAAGTCAGTGGGCGAGAGATGGGGAGAGATCCTTCTTTTGCCATTCGCGTGAACGACGGAAAGAAGTTTGCCGTGCCGGAAGAGGAGCTCCGCTACATCATCGAGGTGGAGAACATCTCGGAGTGGGATGATACTTTCGAACTTCGGACGGAAT
>JAQUNQ010000089.1 GCA_028717505.1 Candidatus Peribacteraceae bacterium | reverse complement strand
AGACGGCGAGCCGGCGCGGATGGAATGATCCGAAGAATCCGACGGTGGTGGAAGTGGAGAACAGGGAGGCGACGAACATCCTCCTGAGCATCCTCCCGGACATCCTCTTCTTCCTGCTCGTCGCGGCGGGGGTCATCTGGCTCTTCCGGGGCATCGCCCGCAGCCAGAATACCGCCCTCTCCTTCGGCAAGTCCCGCGCGCGGGTGGCGGACGCCAAGCAGGTGAAGACGCGCTTCAAGGACGTCGCCGGGGCCGACGAGGCCAAGGAGGACCTCGTGGAGGTGGTGGACTTCCTGAAGAATCCGAAGAAGTACATCAACCTCGGAGCGAAGATCCCGAAGGGGGTCCTGCTCGTGGGCGCTCCGGGCACGGGTAAGACGCTCCTCGCGCGCGCCGTGGCGGGCGAGGCGGGCGTGCCCTTCTTCTCCATTGCCGGCTCGGAATTCGTGGAGATGTTCGTGGGTGTGGGCGCGAGCCGCGTCCGCGATCTCTTCCTCCGTGCCAAGCGCAACGCGCCGAGCATCATCTTCATCGACGAGATCGATGCCGTCGGCCGCCAGCGCGGCGGGGCGGGGTTCGGCGGGGGGCACGACGAGCGCGAGCAGACCTTGAACCAGATCCTCACGGAGATGGACGGCTTCGAACAGGGGACGAACGTGATCGTCATGGCGGCCACGAACCGTCCGGATGTGCTGGATGTGGCGCTCCTGCGTCCCGGGCGCTTCGATCGTCGCATCTTCATCGACAAACCGGACCTCGTGGCCCGCGAGCAGATCCTCAAAGTCCATACCGAGAACAAGAAGCTTGCCAAGGGTGTGCGGCTCCTCGACGTCGCCAAGCAGACGGTCGGCCTCACGGGGGCCGATCTCGAGAACATCATGAACGAGTCGGCGATCTTCGCGGCCAAGCGCCGGCACGGCACCATCACGCAGCGCGATCTCATCGATGCGACGGAGAAGGTCACGGTGGGGCCAGAGAAGCGCTCACGCAAGCTCTCGCAGCACGAGAAGGAGATCACGGCCTACCACGAGCTCGGGCACGCCATCGTCGGACACCTCTGTCCGGAGAGCGACACCCTCCATAAGATTTCCATCGTCTCGCGCGGCGCGGCGCTCGGCATCACGTGGTTCCTGCCGCAGGAGGACAAGTACACGACGAGCAAGTCGAAGTTCCTCGATGAGATCTGCGGCCTTCTCGGCGGCCGTGCGGCGGAGGAAATCGTCTTCAATGAGATCACGACGGGGGCCAGCAACGACATCGAACGTGCGTCGCAGATCGCGCGGCTCATGGCCATGCGCTACGGCATGGGGGACAACGACCTCGGGCCGGTCTCCTACGGCGAGCGGCAAGGCACGATGTTCCTCGGCGTCGATCCCATGGTCTCGCGCAATTACTCCGAGGAGAAGGCGAAGCAGATCGACGATTTCGTGCAGTCGACCATCCAGAAGCAGTACCAGCGTGCCCACGGCATGCTCCGCGAGCATCGCCCGAAACTCGATGATCTGGCGAAGGTCCTCCTGAAGAAGGAGACCATGAGCGTCGATGAGTTCCGCGACATCTTCGAGGGGCGAGTCACGGTGGAGGAGCAGAAGGAGGAGCCTTCTCCCGAGGAAACAGAGGGGGAGGAGGAAGGAGGGGAGTGAGCCTGAAGCCCATTCCATCGGCTTTTCTCTTCAGTTTTCCTCTCTCTGCTGCTACCATGGGGCTCCATGCAGCACCTTTCCCCTCTCGACGGGCGTTATCGGTCCAAGACCGAGATGCTCCGGCCTTTTTTCAGTGAAGAAGCGCTCATGCGGGCGCGGGTGGAGGTGGAATTGAAGTACTTCATGGCGCTTGCGGGTGAACCCGGTGTGCGGGAGCTCCCGAAGCTCAAGGCGAAGCAGCAGAAGGCCCTCGAGGACATCATCCGGCGCTTCTCCCTCAAGGATGCGCTGGAGATCCAGAAGATCGAGAAGACGACCAATCACGACGTGAAGGCCGTGGAGTACTTCCTGCGCCGGAAGTTCGAGCGGATGGCGGGCCTGAAGCATCTGACGCACTTCCTCCACTTCGGCCTCACGAGCGAAGACGTGAATAACCTCGCCTACGGCATCCTCATCGAGCGGGCGCTGCGGCAGGTGATTCTCCCGCATCTGAAGGGCGCCCTGCGCACGCTTCGGGGCATGGAGCGCCGCTACCGCCGTGTGAAGCTGCTCAGCCTCACGCACGGGCAGCCCGCCACTCCCACGACCGTGGGCAAGGAATTCGCCGTCTTCGCGGATCGCCTCGAACGCCAGATCGATCAGCTCAGGGCCTTCCGCATGCAGGGGAAATTCGGGGGGGCTGTGGGAACGTACGCCGCGCAGCGCGTGGCGTATCCCGATATTTCCTGGGAGATCTTCGGCCGGAAGTTCATCCGGTCACTCCGGCTCATCCCCCTCGCGCACACGACGCAGATCAATCCTCATGACGATCTCGCGGAATTGAGCCATGTGCTCGTCCGCATCAATACGATTCTCCTCGATCTCTCGCGGGACCTGTGGCTCTACATCTCGCGTGGCGTCTTCCGCCAGAAGGTCGTGGCCGGCGAGGTAGGTTCCTCCACCATGCCGCACAAGGTGAACCCCATCGATTTCGAGAATGCGGAGGGCAACCTCGGCGTCAGCTCGGCGCTCTTCTCCCACTTCGCGGAGAAGCTGCCGGTGAGCCGCCTCCAGCGCGATCTCTCCGATTCCACCGTCCAGCGCAACATCGGCATCGCCTTCGGCTATCACCAGCTTGCCGTCGCATCGCTCCTCAAGGGTCTCGCGAAGCTCTCCGTCGATCGCGCACAGGTGCGTCGGGAGCTCCAGGATCATCCGGAGGTGCTCGCCGAGGCCATCCAGATGCTCCTCCGGAAGCACGGCGTCACGAGCGCCTACGAGCAGCTGAAGAAGCTCACGCGCGGCGCCCGTGTCACGGAGAAGGATTTGCTGAGGTTTGCGGACGGGCTCCCGCTCTCGAAGGCCGAGAAGGAGAGATTGCAAAAATGGCCCCTTGTTCCGTAAGGTTTCGCCTCGTTTTTCTTTGCTGGTAGCGAGGGGGTTACTGAATTCTATATTTTAATATGTGCGGAATAAGTAGAATATGGTGGTATGGCAGAAATTCGTCCTCCAGTGGTTATCGCATATAGGATTTTCAGAATTGAAGACATCCAAAAGCTGTCAAAAATCTTCTTGGAGGCAGCAACTGAAAATAATTTAGACAAAAGCTTTAAAGTTCAATTCGCGGACGATCACGTAGCACAAGTTACGGACAATATTTTAATCTATCAAGAAACGCGGATAATTGATCGTGAATTTGAAAATATCGAAATGACTATTGGCAATGCGGAACAGAATAACTATTCAAAGTTAGTTCTCAACCATGGGAATAAGGATGCATCCTATATAGAATGCTCTGCAAAAAATTCTACTTGGGCGGCTGGCTTTGAAAGCTCAATTTTGACTCAGATTAATCAATCTGAAAGACAATTGGGAGGAAGATACCAAGGGGCAATCGGGTTTGTTGTTGGGTTAATGATCTGGGGCTTAATTACTTATGCGCTAGGTAATTTTCTGCACATGTCTGGTTTGACTGAGAGATTTTATAATTTGATTTTCTCTCATGCTGCTTTCCGAATTATTCCTAATTCATATGCGCTTCCCTCATATTTTCTTGCAGTCTTTCCCTCCGGCTACTTTTCAGATTATCTTTTAAGAAAACTCAATGTCATTTTCCCTGTTGTTGAATTACGCATCGGGAAAAAGTATGAGAGAAGGCATGCTAGATTAAAAAGCATTGGAAATTTAATCGCTCAAATCGCAGCGCTGCCTTTGCTGTCTTACTTATACAAATTAGGAATATCTCTTTATCAATCTTGGGGTTCAACTCCACCCAACTAAACAAATCTGACTTAGAAACTCCTATATGGTGCCGTGGAGAGGACTCGAACCTCCATGTCCTAGAACGGACACTAGCCCCTCAAGCTAGCGCGTCTACCAATTCCGCCACCACGGCTTGTGCTTTGGAAAAATGAACGGAGCATGCTCCTGAGAGCGGAATCAGCATACCAACCTGTGAGGTTGGAGCAAATGGATCGAACAACTTTTCTACGGGCAATAAGGCCAGAAGCCGTGACATCTCTCTTCCTGCTGCTTATGACAATTTATAGGGCAT
>JAQUNQ010000088.1 GCA_028717505.1 Candidatus Peribacteraceae bacterium | reverse complement strand
CGTGGAGGAGAAGATCACGCGCTGGGCGGCGAGCACCGCGGAGGCTCTCACGCAGGTGAAGGCGGGTGAGAAGGCGAAGGAGAAGGAAGAGGAGGAGCGGCAGAAGGCCAAGAAGAAGGGTATGACGCTCGAGGTGTACCGCGCGTGGCGCGACCGTGAGATGTGGCTCAACGACTTCAACATGCTCCGCAAGAAGGAGTTCTCCGGCGAGGCCCTCACGGAGGGCGAGAAGAAATCGATGGCGGAATTGCAGAAGAAGCTGGAGGCCAGCGGGGGCGTGCCACCGCCGAGCAAGGCGATGCTGGAGCTGAAGGAGAAGAGGAAGGGGAAGTGATGATTCGGCGTCGGCTTCGACACTATGCGGGTCATTTTCAGCGAATAGGGATCCTTCTTTCTTTGTCAGGGCGACAAAGAAAGAAGCAAAGAAAGCGCTCCCGCAACCAGTCCCCCTCCACTATCGCCGCCGTGGTTGCGGGGGTTTCCCGGAGATTTTGTCGGTTGTTTTGTTGCTGGGTTATTGACATAAATATATAACAATTTCATAGTATCAATGTGAAGAAAGTCGATGCCATCCAAGCTGTTTCCTATGCCAATGTTCCGGAGGGGACGCATCATGTGCAGAGAGAGATTGGTCCCGGGGTGGCGATCAGCCGGCTCTCGACGGCCTCCGTCTCCATGATCGGCGCGCGGCTCCTCGAGATGGCGCTCTCTCAGGTTCTGGCTGATGTTCCTGACGACGTGGATCTGGAGGCCGCTCACTTCGAGCGGTTGGAAGGGGGACTGCGGAGGTTCCTTACCGAGCAACAACAGGCTACATGCGTTCCGGCTGTGCGGGAGACCATACGAAAAGAGCTCGAGATTGCCCTTGGGAAGCTTCGGGAGATACGCGGGTCATGAATTTTTGAGGAGGAATTCCTCAACAAAAAGACCAGAAGCGAGTTCTGGTCTTTTGTGTGTGTTTCCGTCCCGGGCTTATCGGTGGCAAGTAGTTGCCACTGAGCCGATGGGAGGAAGGAGAGAGAGGGGAGGAACCCTCGACTCCTGCCGTGCTCCGGTACCTTGTTTCTCCTCGTGACCGCGCGAGGTCCCCGACCAGGATCGCAGTCCCGCAAATGCGGGAGGATCCATGGGGAGTGGGAGGGGTGCGCCCGGCACTTTTCCTCGGGGGGTGACGGGCGGCGTTGCACAGCAGAGAGGATGGTAGCCACGCTTGACCGTAAAGATCTGTGTATTTGGTCTGTGATTCGGTATGCGTGGTTCGATGGGCCTCGGAGAGGGAACAAATCCCTAAGGGAAGCACATGACGATGTGGTCCACCGCCTGGAGGCGGCGAGCAGCCGGGAGCGATCACGTTGCCTATACCCACTTGTCGATGATGAAGGTCGGCTGGGAGGAACGCGCGCAGGGCGCTGAAGGTGACCACCATTCTCTCTGCGTTTCTGTCGGTGCTGTGAAGGGGCGGGGGGCCCGTGCCCCGCACCACTCGCTTGCGCTTGGGTGCGGGGCGGGGCTTTTTTTTGTGTATCTTTCTTTTGAGAGGGCGATTGGCCGCAGGCCATGACTTGCCGAAGCAAATCGGGCCATCGTACTCCGGGCATCGAGTCATGCAATGTTTTGCAGTGGTCTGAAGTGGAGGAATGTGATTTGGATACAAATTTTGATCATCTTTTCATCCATCATTATATTGGCTTGATGAAGATAAAAATCTGTAAATTGTGAACACAAAATTTATGTCATGTTAACTCAACAATTTCGAGGAGCATCACAGTTAACATCCAGATGGTTGCACTTGAAAAAAATCATTTCAAAACATTCATTCTACCCATTTCTATTCCCTTCGCCCTACACCCTACGCCCTCTTCCCTAATCCCTTGGTGTCATATCGATGCCTGCTTCCGCGAATTGCTTCATGATCTCCTTCGTGATCTGGGTGGCCACAGCGCGTCGCTGCCCGATGGGGGCGGGGAAGCAGACGGCGAATTCCACTTCCCGATCGGGGGTGAGGGAGAGGTAGATGCGCCAGGAGGGGGAGACATGCGAGAAGTAGAAGCCCCGCATGCGGTGGTCCGTCTGGCGTTGCGCCTGCTTGGAGAAACCGTCGGTGAAGTGGTGCAGGACTTCCTCGATAATCCTGTTTGCCTGCTCCCATTGGTCGGAGCGGGCGATGCGAATGGAGAGTTCCGCATTCTCGAAGTCCGAGGTGGAGTGGTAGTTCACCAGCGGCTGCGAGAGGAACTTCTCATTGGGGATGCGGACCAGCTTGCCGACCTGTCCCACCTCATCCATGCCCGTGGTGCGGGAAACCACGATAGTGGTGTAGAGGATGCCAGTATCCACCACATCCCCCGTGAAGGGGCCCACCGTGATGCGTTGCCCCAGAGAGAGCGTATTCTTGAGCCCGAGCCAGCCGATGGTGCCCTTGATGAGGTCCTGCATGACGACCACCAACGCGGCGCCGATGAGCGCGATGACCGTGAGGATGCCGGGATGCTCGGAGAAAACTTTCTGGATGAACCAGAAAGCGAGGGTGACGTACACGATGAGGCTGAACGTTTTCGTGATGGCGTAGCGAAGACGGCGGGGGCGGATATGCGTGAGGAGGCGATTACGGACGAATCCCTCTCCCCAGAATGCCGCGAGGAAGATACCGATGTAGGTGAGAATGCCGAAGAACGTCCCGAGGCTTCGCACTTGTTGTTCAGACTTGAGTTTGTTGAGACGATCCTCCTGCGTTGCCTGGAAGGCCTGTAAGACGTCGATGCGGTCTTCCAGTACTGCTTTCTTCGCAAGGAGCTCGGGGTACGTCTTCGTGAGGGCGATCTGCCCTTCCGGCGGCGCTTCTCCTGTTTTGTAGTATCCTTCCTCCTTTTCCAGGAGCGACAGGTCGGCCTTCGCCGCATCGATCCGCTCATTCAGGGAGGAGACCACCGAGCGTTGCTGATCGAGCACGCGGACAAGGTCAGTGGCTTCCGAGCTCTGCTCTTCGGTCTTGATGAGCGAGCCCATCTCCTTCTCTATCTCGCTTCGGATCGTGCTTCGCTCCGCATCGATTCCCTTCTGAATTGATGCAATGGATTGAGGATTCTTGGTCTTCAGCAGCTGGTCGTACCGCCACGAGAGGCGCAGGTACTCCGTCGAAGTCTCCGTCTGAGCGTGCAGGGGACCTGCGGAGAGGAGAAGCGAGAGGAAAACGGCAGCCGGGAGCACACGGAGGGAAGATGATCGCATCATGGGCGATCACTGTAGCATAGTGATCGAGGCACGAGGGAACAAAGTCTCTCTTCTTGAGAAAGGAAGATGCGAAATGAGGGGTTCCCCTTCCCACGCTCTTATTCCCAATTTTCCGGCTCGATGCCCGGACAGGGGAAGCCCTGGCAGAGCTCGCGCACCTCGCCCGCGATGCGGCTGAGCACCGCTTCGTCGTTCGCGTGCGAGATCACTTCGTTCATCCAGTCGCCGATCTGCTTCATCTCCGGTTCCTCCATGCCGCGCGAGGTGACCGATGGCGTGCCGATGCGCACACCCGACGGATTCATGGGCGGATTCGGATCGAAGGGCACCGTGTTGCAGTTGGCGACGATGCCGGCCTTGTCCAGCGCGCGCGAGGCGTCGCGCCCGAGGATGCCTTTGCTCTTCGCGGTTTCGATGAGGATCAGGTGGTTATCCGTCCCGCCGGTGATGAGCCGGAATCCGTGGGACAACAGGCGATCGGCAAGGACCTTTGCGTTCTTCACGATCTGCTGTGCGTAGACCTTGAAGTCCGGCCTCTCGGCCTCCTTGAACGCCACGGCGATGGCGGCTGTCGTGTGGTTGTGGGGGCCGCCCTGCAGGCCGGGCATGATCGCCTTGTCGATGGCCTGCGCGTACTGGGCCCTGCAGAGGATCATCGCGCCGCGTGGTCCGCGGAGAGTCTTGTGCGAGGTGGTGATGCCCGTATCCGCCATCGGAAAGGGACTCGGATGCACGCCACCGAGGATGAGCCCCGTGATGTGGGAGGTATCGGCATGGAAGAGGGCGCCCACGTCATCGCAGATTTCGCGGAACTTGTCCCAGTGGATGATGCGGGGGTAGGCGGTATAGCCGGCGATGATGAGCTTCGGCTTCACTTCCCGGGCGAGAGCGTGGATTTTGTCGTAGTTCAGCATCTCCGTCTGCGGATCGAGCTCGTAGGGGGTGGAATGGTAGGTCTTGCCGGAGAAGTTCACCTTCCAGCCGTGCGTCAGGTGGCCGCCGTGCGGGAGGGTGAGGCCCATGATGGTATCCCCGTGCTCGAGCACGGCATGGTAGACGGCCATGTTCGCGGGGCTCCCCGAGTAG
>JAQUNQ010000087.1 GCA_028717505.1 Candidatus Peribacteraceae bacterium | reverse complement strand
TGCGTCGTTCCGAGGAGTGCGAGCTTCTCGGGGTCCAGGGGGTTGGCTTCGAGACCTGCAGCAGCGATGTCGACTGCCGCCAATGCCGCCTGCCGTGCCGCAGCATCGGGGTGTGCGGTTCCCCGGGGGATATGGACAGCCGACGTCAACGGATCACCTTCCATATTGTGGTCATTATAGCACAACTGTGCTTCATGTACCTGCAGAAGAGGGCGATATTTTCCGCAAAAAATCATGCATTTCATCGGAGGAATCGTGGAAGCCCCTTGAGCAAGGGGCTACAATCACGTGAACATGCCTGCGTCTCTCCCCTTCAAGCTCGTCTCTCCCTTTCAGCCGACCGGCGATCAGCCGAAGGCCATCGCGCAGCTCCTCGACGGCCTGAAGAAGGGTGAGCGGCACCAGACGTTGCTCGGCGCCACGGGCACGGGCAAGACCTTCACGATGGCCAATCTCATCGCGGAGCTGCAGCGCCCGACGCTCGTCCTCGCGCACAATAAGACGCTCGCCGCGCAGCTCTGCAGCGAGTTCCGGTCCTTCTTCCCGAAGAACGCCGTCAGTTACTTCGTCTCCTACTACGACTACTACCAGCCGGAGGCGTACCTCCCCGCGACGGACACGTACATCGAGAAGGATGCTTCCATCAACGAGGAGATCGAGAAGTTCCGCCACGCGGCGACCATGAATCTGCTCACGCGCCGCGACGTGCTCATCGTCGCGTCCGTTTCCTGCATCTACGGGCTCGGTAATGTGGAGGACTACGAGAAGCTCGCGATTACCCTGAAGAAGGGTGATCCCATTCAGCGCGATACCCTCCTCCGCCGCCTCACGGACATCCAGTACCGGCGGAGCGGCATCGAGTTCAAGCAGGGGATGTTCCACGTCCTCGGCGACACCGTGGAGATCTTCCCGCCGGGCGGGGACAGCGCCATCCGCATCGAGTGCCCCTTCGACGAGATCGACTCCATCGAGGAAGTGGATAGCTTCACGGGCGAGCTCATCCGCAAGATGGACGAGGTGACGGTCTTCCCTGCCGCGCACAACGTGACGACGAAAGAGAAGATCGACCGCGCGACGGAGCGCATCCTCGCGGACATGAAGGAGCAGGAGGCGAAGTTCCTGAAGCTCGGCGAGATGGCCAAGGCCGAGCGCATCCGGACGCGCACGGAGTACGACGTGGAGATGCTCAAGGAGACGGGCTACTGCACGGGGATCGAGAACTACGTGCGGTACCTGGAGGACAAGGAGGGCGGATCGCCTCCCTCCACGCTCCTCGATTACTTCCCGAAGGATTTCCTCCTCTTCATCGACGAGTCGCACATCACCGTGCCGCAGATCGGCGGGATGCACGAGGGAAACTTCAGCCGCAAGCAGACGCTCATCGATTACGGCTTCCGGCTTCCGAGCGCCCACGACAACCGGCCGCTCAAATTCGACGAGTTCGAGTCACGCGTCGGGCAGGCCGTCTACGTCTCCGCCACGCCCGGGAAGTACGAGTACCTGCACACGCCGAAGCCGCGTCTCACCGAGCAGATCATCCGACCGACAGGGCTCCTCGACCCGCCTGTCACCGTGAAGACGACGAAGCACCAGATCGACGACATCGGGAACGAGATTGCCGCGGCGATGAAGAGGAAGGAGCGCGTGCTCCTCACGACCCTCACGAAGAAGATGGCCGAGGACCTCACGCAGTATCTGCAGGATGCGGACTACAAAGTGCGTTACCTCCACAGCGACATCGAGACGATGGAGCGCATCGAGATCCTGCGGCAGCTCCGGACCGGCGAGATCGACATCGTCGTGGGGATCAACCTCCTCCGCGAGGGGCTGGATCTACCCGAGGTGAGCTTCATCGGCATTCTCGACGCGGACAAGCAGGGCTTCCTCCGCTCCCGCGACGCCCTCATCCAGACCATCGGGCGCTGCGCGCGCAACGTACACGGCCACGTGACGCTCTACGCCGACAAGATGACGGATGCCATGACACAGGCCATCGACGAAACGAACCGCCGCCGCGCGATCCAGGAGGCCTACAACAAGGAGCATGGCATCACGCCGAAGACCATCGAGAAGGCCGTGCATGATATTGCGGAAGCCGGCATCAAGATGGAGCTCAAGCGTCCGCACTACGATCACAAGAAGATCCCGAAGGACGAGATGGACCGGCTCGTCGAGGAGCTCACCCTGCAGATGGAACTCGCCTCGGCAAACCTCGAATTCGAAAAAGCCGCCGACCTTCGCGATGAGATCGAGCTCCTGAAGAAGGGGAAATAGAATGAGGACGTAGGGGTTACATCCCTTTCTAGGGGCCCCGTTCGAGAGCTCCGTTCCGTCCCCCGGGCTGCCGCATCGCGCGTCGGCCCGGGGAATTTTATGGATGCAGAAATATGGAGTAGCAAAGGAAGCGAGATCATCGGTTATGGATTTACGACAACATGGAGCATATGATTCCTATTATGGATACCCGCTTCATTGTCGGCATCATCGGCTCCATCGTCCTCGTCGTCGGCGTCGTCACGCCGGTCCTCCGCTGGAAGGATCTCCTCTTCACCATCGGCAATGCCTGCATGTTCACTTACGCGTTGCTCGGCTACCTCGCAGGCGGCCCCATTTTCTTCTTGATCCTGCAGATCTTCATTGCCCTCTCCACGCTCTGCATGCTCCTTCACGTGCCGGATAAATACGACACCACGATTCTCGCGCTCGCAGGCGTGGGTCTTACGGCATGGTCGCTCTCACTCTTCGAGGGGTACACCACGGCGATCTTCGTCGTGGGGCTGGTGCTGCTCGGTATCGGTTTTGCTCTGCAGGGCGGCACGTTCAAGCGGGAAGTGGCGCTCATGGTTGGGAGTGTCGTCATCGCAGCTTTCAGCTACCTCGTGAAGGACTGGATCTTCACGGGGCTCAATGTCGTCTTCGCCCTTGGTTCCCTCTGGAATGCCTCCCGCATGACCCTCCGGAGGGCGGGGGTATAGCTATTTCAATCACCAGGAGCGAAAGGACCAAGAAAATTGAAGTGAAAGATACTTGACGTCATGTCAATAAACAGCTTAATATAGCGAACTCTATGACGACCCTCCTCTCTCGCACCAGTCTCTTTCTCGGCGTATTTCTCCTCTGTGTCTCGCTCGGCACACCTTCTGCCGCGCATGCGGAAATCACGGATGAGCAGCGTGACCAGGATTATCAGTGGCTTGATGAGACCGGTGGCTGGCTCGATGCGTACCCGTACGATGCCACGCTCTTCTACTACACACTCCCTTCGTACGCCAAAGCCTTCAGCTTGCATCCCTTCCATCGCAACAGCTACTACCGCTACTACCACACGGAGCTACCCGCAGAAGGCACGGAGCCGGCAGGCACGGATAGAATCCGGTCGCGTTCGTGCGGCAACTACAGTTTCTTCCGTCCGAACAGCCGCATCGCACCGTACGGGTACCAGTGCCAATAAGCATGAATTAGAGTGGCCCTTTCGCGCTTAACTCACTCCGATCCCGCCGAGCAGCTTCACGGCTTTCGCATAGCCCTCGGGAGTTCCCGTATCGATCCGCGTGCCGGCGCACTCCAATGCATAGATGGGAACTGTCTTCAGCTGCGCGATGAGCGCGTCGATGAGGCGGATCTCCCCGTCCTTCCCCGCGCGGACGCGCGGGAGAGCGGCGAAGATGGAGCGCGGGATGATGTAGCGTCCCACGATGCCGAGCGTCGAGGGGGCCTTCGCAGGATCGGGCTTTTCCACGAGCCCCTTCACCTTCTTGAGTCGCCGGTCCACTGCCCCGTCGGGGTCGATGACGCCGTAATGTCGTGTGTCTTCCCGCGGGATATTCTCGACCGCGACGAGCGCGCATTCCCTGTCCTTCACTTTCTCACTGGCAGCGAGGAGCTGCTGGATGCCGGATGCGGCGCCGACGAAGAGGTCGTCACCGAAGAGGACGGCAACGTGTGGAGAAGTGATCCATCCCATTGCCTGCAGGATGGCGTGCCCGTCGCCGAGCTGCTCCTCCTGATAGACCACGTGGAAGCGCACGTTCTTGTAGTGGGGGAGGCGCCTGAGAGCATCGGTCTTTCCGCGCTTCTTCAGTGCCGCCTCGAGACGCGGATCATCCTGGAAGTACTGGAGGATGGCCTCTTTTCCATGACTGATCACGAAGCAGATGTCCCGGATGCCGGCTTCAATACATTCATCGACGATGTGCGCAATGATCGGGCGGTTGCCGAGCGGGAGGAGCTCTTTGGGAACTGCCTTCGTCCAGGGGAGGAAGCGCGTGCCGAGTCCTGCGACGGGGAGGATGGCTTGGGTGATTTTCATGTGAGGGGAGTGTAAGCGGTTTGGGAGGTGAAAGGAATATGGAGAGGAATGAGGAAT